>PKUG01000052.1 GCA_002869665.1 Desulfuromonas sp.
CTTATTGTCTTCTGCTTTGCTCTTGTCCTTTATCCGCTTGTCTCTGTTGCTGTTTCTCCTCCCCTGGCTCATCCCCTCGACTGGCCCTCCATGGCCATGGGCGTTGGCGGTGGTTTGGCGCTTTTTCTTTACGGGATGGATCAACTGACCGTCGGCATGAAGGCCGTTGCCGGGACGAACCTGCAGGCGGTGCTGGCGCGTTTGACCGGAAATCGTTTCAGCGGTGCATTTGTGGGGGCCGCGGTGACCGCAGTTATTCAGTCATCTTCGGTGACAACGGTCCTGGTGGTCGGCTTCGTCAGTGCCGGGTTGATGAGTTTAAGCCAGGCAATCGGTGTCATCATGGGTGCCAATGTCGGGACGACAATCACCGCACAGGTGATCGCGTTTAAAGTGACCGGTTACGCTCTCTTGTTCGTAGCACTCGGTTTCGCGTTCAGTTTTCTCGGCCGCAGCGACATGGTGCGCAACCGCGGGAAGGTCATTTTCGGCCTCGGGCTGGTATTCTTCGGCATGAGCATCATGAGTGATGTGCTGGTGCCGTTGCGCAGCTATGAGCCGTTTCTCGACCTGATGGTGCGCATGGAATATCCACTGCTGGGGATCGCCGTCGGTGCTCTGTTCACGGCGCTGATTCAGTCCTCTTCGGCAACATCCGGGATTGTTGTCGTGCTTGCCAGCCAGGGGTTCATCACCCTGCCGGCAGGAATCGCTCTGGCCCTGGGAGCCAATGTCGGGACCTGTGTGACCGCAGTCCTTGCGGCTCTGGGAAAATCGCGTTCGGCAATGCGGGCGGCCGCTGTGCATGTGGTCTTCAACCTTGCCGGAGTGCTGATCTGGCTCGCCTTTATCGATCAGCTTGCAGCCCTTTCCGTGTCGATTTCACCTGCTGCGCCAGAATTGAGCGGAATGGCCAGGGTCGCAGCGGAGACCCCGCGCCAGATCGCCAACGCCAACACCCTCTTTAACGTCGCCAATACCCTGATTTTTATTGCTTTCACCCCGCAGCTGGCACAGCTGGTGACGCGCCTTATTCCTGACCTCCCACTTGCGGCAGGTGATCCGGTGTTTAAACCCCGGTTTCTGGATGAGCAGCTGCTTGACACCCCGGCCGCGGCCCTCAACCTGGTACGGATGGAACTGGGGCAGTTGGGTTATCATGTCCTGCTCATGCTGCAGATGTTTTCGACCGCTCTGGAGAAGCGTTCTCTAGAGCTGCTTCGTGAGCTGGAAAAAGCGGATGACATGGCGGATGTTCTCCAGATCGCGATTATCGAATATCTCAGCAAGATCGGTAAGCGTCAGTTGACCGAAATCCAGGCCCAGGATTATTACCGTTTTATCCAGTCCGCCGACACGCTTGAAGCGATCGGCGATATTCTTGAAGCAGACATGTCCGCTCTTGGCCTGAAAATGATTCGTGGCGACAAACAGCCGAGCCCGACCGCCAGCGAACTGTTGGCGGCGCTGCATCACCAGGTTGCCCGAGCGCTTGAATTTGCGGTCAAGGCCGTCGTTGAGAATGACCAGCAGGCGGCGCAGGAAGTTCTGGCCCTGCGCCAGGGGATCAATGTGGCGGTAGAGGAGTCTTTCCATCAGCAGGTTCGCAGTCTGGCTGCACATGATCTCAACCGGCGTGAGCTGTTACAGCTGGAGTTTGAAATGACGGACAAGCTGCGGCAGATCTATTCCCTGTGCAAAAGAATCGCACGCCTCTATGTCCCCCGTGAAGTCTGAGCGTTTTTGCTTGAGTTGACCGTTGACATTCGCCCGAAATCGGGCAAGTATCCCTGTCGCAAGGCACACTGTACTTTCTTGCCAAGGGCCAAGGATTCTGAGAATGACAAAGACTGTCGCTATTATTCCAGCACGTTATGCTTCAACCCGTTTTCCCGGGAAGCCTCTTGCCCTGATTCACGGACAGCCGATGATTGCGCATGTCTACCGCCGGGTTGTCCAGGCGGAGACGGTCGACCGGGTCATCGTCGCAACGGACGATGAGCGGATTGCCGCCGCGGTGCGAGAGTTCGGCGGAGAGGTGATGATGACCCGTGCCGATCACCCGACCGGAACGGATCGCCTGGCCGAGGTCGCTCGCCAGATCGACGCCGAATTGATCGTCAACGTCCAGGGGGACGAGCCGCTGATCGCTCCGCGGATGATCGACCAGGCCGTTGCCCCGTTGCTGGCCGATCCGGAACTGCGTATGGGGACCCTGGCCGGAGTCATCGACACGATTGACGATTTTTTCAGTCCAAACGTGGTCAAGGTTGTGCGCGATCTGGATGGTGCTGCGCTTTATTTCTCCCGCGCCCCGATACCCTGGCCGCGCGATCTGAACAGAGACGAACTGTCTGAGGCGTTGCAGCAGCTCGGACTGCTACGCCATATCGGCCTCTATGTTTATCGCCGTGACCTGCTGCTGGCTTATCCCGGGTGGCCAAAGACTCCACTCGAGACACTTGAGAACCTGGAGCAATTGCGAGCTCTTGAGCGGGGAGTGAAGCTTCATGTCGCCCTGACGGAGTTCGCCTGTCACGGGGTTGATACCACTGAGGATCTTGAGCGTATTTCCCGTATGATGACCGAAGAAAATAATCAGGCTGAATAATTTTGTTGAGTTACTTAATGTAAGATGGACGGTTTTTTGCATGAATCGCTCTTTCCTTCGCAATTGATTGCGTGTAAAATCAACCATTCGATTGTGCTGTGTCGGTGCGTTGAGCGCTCATGTGGACAATCATAACTTTCCAGAAAGATTGGATGGGTTTCGATGAAAACTAAGTTTCTGTTTGTGACCGGGGGGGTTGTCTCCTCGCTGGGTAAAGGGCTTGCTGCGGCCTCGATCGGTGCTCTGATGGAATCACGCGGACTGCGGGTTTCAATGCAGAAGATGGACCCTTACATCAATGTCGATCCGGGAACCATGAGCCCGTTTCAGCATGGTGAAGTGTTCGTTACCGACGATGGCGCCGAGACCGACCTGGACCTCGGTCATTACGAGCGCTATACCTCGGCCAAACTGTCACGCAAATCGAACTTCACCACCGGCCAGGTGTACGATTCGGTCATTCGTAAGGAACGGCGCGGAGATTATCTGGGGGGGACGGTTCAGGTCATCCCGCACATCACCAACGAAATCAAACAGAAGATTCTCGATAACGCCAAGGGGGTCGACATCGCCATCGTCGAGGTCGGTGGAACCGTTGGTGATATCGAATCTCTCCCTTTCCTTGAAGCCATTCGCCAGTTCCGCGCCGATCGCGGCCGTGAGAACGTTCTCTATATTCATCTGACCCTGGTCCCCTATATCGCCACGGCCGGAGAGCTCAAAACCAAACCGACCCAGCACAGCGTCAAGGATCTGCGTGAGATCGGTATTCAACCTGATATCCTGCTCTGCCGCTGCGACCGCGAAATCCCTCGCGATATGAAAGCCAAGATCGCGCTCTTCTGTAACGTGCCTGAAGATGCCGTCATCACCGCCCGTGACGTCGAGACGATCTACGAGGCTCCCCAGGCGTTCCATGAGCAGGGGCTTGACGAACGGATCGTTGAATACCTGAATATCTGGACCAAGGCTCCCGATCTCTCCGACTGGAGGCGGATCGTCGAACGGGTCAAGCAACCGGCCGCCGAGACGACGATTGCCATCGTCGGAAAGTATGTCGGTCTGACCGAGAGCTATAAGTCGTTATCCGAGGCGTTGACCCACGGTGGGATTGCCAACAACTGCCGGGTCAGCCTGAAGTATGTCGATTCCGAATCGATCGAGCGTCATGGTATCGACGGCACCTTCAAGGATGTCGACGGCATTCTCGTGCCGGGTGGTTTCGGCGAACGCGGCAGCGAGGGGAAAATTGCGGCGATCCAGTACGCGCGTGAGAACAACGTGCCCTTTTTCGGGATCTGTCTGGGGATGCAAATGGCGGTCGTGGAGTTTGCCCGGCACGTCTGTGGTATTGAAAATGCCTACTCGCGCGAGTTCAATGCCAATGCGGATCATGCCGTTATCGACCTGATGGAGAGCCAGAAGGGGGTGCATAACAAGGGGGGGACCATGCGTCTCGGCTCCTACCCCTGTAATCTGGCCGAGGGTACACTGGCCAGGCGGATTTTTGGGCAGCCGCATGTCGATGACCGCCACCGTCACCGTTATGAATTCAACAACGCCTACCGTGAGCAGTTGGCCGCGGCCGGGCTGGTCATCTCCGGGGTTTATCCTGAAGCCGACTTGGTTGAGATCGTCGAACTGCGCAACCATCCCTGGTTCCTTGCCTGTCAGTCGCATCCTGAGTTCCGTTCGCGGCCGATGGAGCCGCATCCATTGTTCGAATCGTTTGTCGGTGCCTGCCTGAAGCAGGGCCAGGAGAAAAAATAGATGAAACAGGTTCAAGTCGGACCCGTCAGCTTCGGTGGCAGCAAAACCCTGACCCTGATCGCCGGACCCTGCGCCATCGAGGATGAGGGGCTGACGCTCAGGATTGCTGAAACGCTTAAAAAGATTACTGCTGAACTGAACTGTGAGCTGGTTTTCAAGGCCTCATACGACAAGGCCAACCGGACTTCGGTCACTTCTTTCCGGGGCCTCGGTATAGATCGTGGCCTGCGGATTCTCGAGCGGGTCAAGCGTGAATTCGAACTGCCGATCATCTCCGATGTCCATGATGAGAGCCAGATCGCGGCCGCCGCTGAGGTGCTCGATATTATCCAGATCCCCGCCTTTCTCTGCCGCCAGACTGATCTCCTCGTCGCCGCGGGAAAAACCGGCAAACCGATCAATGTTAAAAAAGGGCAATTTCTTGCTCCCTGGGATATGAAGCATGGCGTCGGCAAGATCGCGTCGACCGGCAATGACAAGATTATCCTGACCGAGCGCGGTGCGACCTTCGGTTACAACAACCTGGTCACCGATATGCGTTCGCTGGTGATCATGCGTGAACTGGGCTATCCGGTGGTTTTTGATGCGACCCATTCCGTTCAGTTGCCGGGTGGTGCCGGTGGGTCCTCATCAGGTCAGCGCCAGTATGTCGGCGCCCTGTCCCGGGCAGCGGCGGCAACCGGAATCGACGGGCTCTTCTGGGAGGTCCATGAAGATCCCGACAAAGCCCTGTGCGACGGGGCCAATTCACTGCCGTTGGCTCAGGTGAAAGCCATGCTCCAGCAGATTCTCGCTTTCGACGCCATTTTCAAGCAAGGGGAGGCGACAGAAGCATGATTGAAACCGCCCAAAAGGTTTTGCAGATCGAGGCGGATGCCGTTCTGGCGCTGAAGTCGCGGATCGATGAAAACTTCACCCGGGCCGTGCAGATGATTCTCGATTGCCAGGGGAAGGTGGTTGTGACCGGTATGGGCAAGTCGGGACTGATTTGCCAGAAGATCGCGGCAACCATGGCCTCGACCGGGACGCCGACCTTCTTTCTGCATCCGGCCGAAGGGATTCACGGTGACCTTGGAATGCTCTCGAAAGGGGACGTGGTGATCGCTGTTTCCTATTCCGGCGAGACCGAAGAAGTCTGTCGCATCCTGCCGGTCATCAAACGCATGGGACTGCCCCTGATCGCCATGTCCGGCAATCCGGCCAGCACGCTGGGAATCGCCGGCGATGTCCACCTCAATGTCAATGTCGCCGAGGAAGCCTGTCCGTTGGGTCTGGCGCCGACCGCCAGCACGACGGCGACCCTGGCGATGGGTGACGCCCTGGCGGTTGCCCTGCTCAACGAACGTGGGTTCAAGGCCGAGGACTTCGCCCTGTTTCATCCCGGGGGCTCGCTTGGCAAGAAGCTGCTGTTACGTGTCGAAGACCTGATGCATGCCGACAGGGAAATCCCGCTGGTTCCACAGGGAACCCTGTTGCGCGAGGCGCTGTTCGAGATCACCAGCAAGAAGCTGGGGGTGACTGGTGTTGTTGACGCGCAGGGTGTTCTGGTCGGGGTTTTTACCGATGGCGATTTGCGCCGGGTTATGGAAAAGGGGCTCGACAGCCTGCAGTTGCCGATTCACGAAGTGATGAGCCGGTCGCCGAAGCGGATTCTGCGTCGCAACCTGGCGGCCAAGGCATTGAAAATCATGGAGACTCATTCGATCACCTCTCTGTTCGTTTTCGAAGATGACGAAGGGATCGTGCCGATCGGTATCGTACACCTCCACGACCTGCTGAAATCGGGGGTTGTGTGATGGAAGACAAGCTTGCGGCGATCAGATTGCTGCTGCTCGATGTCGACGGCGTGATGACCGATGGGCGCATCGTTTACGATAATCAGGGGAATGAGCTGAAGGCCTTTGACGTCAAGGATGGTCATGGGCTGAAAGTGCTGCAACGAGCCGGAATCAAGGTCGGGATCATTACCGGGCGTGAGTCGGAGATTGTCAGAAAAAGAGCGCGTGAGCTGGGGATTGAGATCCTTTACCAGGGGGCCAAGCGGAAACTGGAGCCCTACGAGGAAATCCTCGCCAGCGAGGGGCTGACGGACGAACAGGTCGCCTATGTCGGTGATGATGTCGTCGATCTGCCGATCCTGCGGCGAGTCGGTTTCAGCGCCACGGTTGCCGATGCGGTTGCCGATGTCCTGCCTTTGGTCGATTACGTGACCCAGCGCCCCGGTGGGCGTGGTGCCGTGAGAGAAATCTGCGACCTGCTGGTGAAGGCTGCAGGCAAGTGGGATGAATTGACGGCGCGCTATTTTACCGAATAATCGTTCCGTTGGCGACCGTTACTGGAGTCCGGATGCTCAACCTGAAACGCATCATAGCCATACTGATCCTGATCAGCGTCATCGCTCTTGGTCTGGTGTTCTGGCGATTCTTTTCGGCCTCGAAACCGGAAGAACTGGTCGCGTTGTTGCCGGATGATGTTGAACTGGCGCTTCAGGACCTGCACTATACCCAGAACGAGGAAGGGCGACCGAGTTGGACTTTGGATGCCGACAAGGCTGAGTACCTGAAGAACAGTAGCCAGGTCAATCTCGAGGCGGTCAGTTTCAGCTATCAGCAGAGTCCGAACTTCGGCACGATCGAATTGAAGGCCAAGCATGGGCAGCTCGACCAGGAACAACGACAGGTCGATGTCTGGGGCGAAGTTGCCATCACCACCGAACGCGGCTATCAGCTGTTCACCGAGCGCCTGCACTACGACGACCAGTCCCGGCGGCTGACCGGTGAGGATGCGATCCGCGTCACCTCGCCGCAGTTGCAGCTTGAGGGGATTGGCTTACAGCTGGATATCGATAAAGGGCGGTTGTTGGTTCGGAAGAACGTCCGGGCCGTTTTACAGCCGGCACCAGGGAGACAGAAATAAAATGATCAGATACGTCCGGATGTTGCTTGTCGTATTGCTTTTTGTCTATTCGACCGCCAGTGCCGCGCCTTTGGCCCCGACCGTCGATATTTCAAAGCCGGTCGAGATCACTGCGCGTCAGCTGGAGGTGATCCAGAGTGACAACAAATCGGTATTCAGTGGTGATGTTGTTGCCAAGCAGGGAGACATGACCCTGACGGCGAACCAGTTGACGGTCTTTTCCGCTGCTGGTGAGCAGATTGACCGCCTGGAGGCTGTTGGTCAGGTGCGCTTTGTCCAGGGTGAAAATACGGCGACGGCGGACAGGGCTGTCTATCGCCAGAAAGAAGAGATCCTTGTCCTGCAGGGGAATGCTACGGTAGCCCAGGGGAATAACCGGGTTTCGGGTGATGAGATTGTCTTCTACATCCGGGAGAACAGAAGTCTGGTCAAGAGTTCTGATCAGAAACGGATCAAGGCCGTCATTGTTCCCACAACGCAGCAGGAGCCCCGGTGAGCCGGCTGCTGAAGGCGGAGAACCTGCACAAATCCTTCGGTGGCCGCGAGGTTGTTTCCGGCGTCAATCTGGAGGTCGCTTCGGGTCAGGTGATCGGTCTGCTGGGTCCCAACGGAGCGGGGAAGACCACGAGCTTTTACATGGTTGTTGGCTTGACAAAGCCGGACCATGGTAAGGTGTTCATGGATGATCAGGAGATTACCGGCCTGCCGATGTATCAGCGGGCGCGCTTCGGGATTTCCTATCTGCCCCAGGAGGCTTCCGTTTTTCGTAAGTTGACCGTCGAAGAAAATATTCTGGCGATTATCGAAACCCTGGGACTGTCGGTAGGCGAACAGCAGGAGCATCTGGAAGCCTTGCTGAAGGATCTGAATATCGGGCATATCCGTAAGCTCAAAGGCTACGCTCTTTCCGGTGGCGAGCGGCGCCGAGTCGAGATTGCGCGTTCTCTGGTGCTCGATCCTGCTTTCCTGTTGCTGGATGAGCCCTTTGCCGGTATTGATCCGATCGCCGTGATCGATATCCAGAATATAATTTCACAACTTAAGGAGCGGGGGATCGGCGTACTTATCTCAGACCACAACGTGCGGGAAACCCTTGGAGTTTGCGATCAGGCTTACATTCTCAATCAGGGGCAGGTGCTTGAGTTCGGCTCCCCCGAAGACATTGCCAAGAGCCCGGCGGCACGGGAGATTTATCTCGGTGATAAATTCAGGCTCTGATCGGCCCGACACAGCGGAATCAATCGGTCTTGATGACTGTATTGGACAGACGGAATTATGGCTTTAGACCTTCGTTTACAAGTTAAGCTCGACCAGCGCCTGGTCATGACACCGCAACTGCAGCAGGCGATCAAATTGCTGCAGCTGTCGCGGATGGAATTGATCGATGTCGTGACCGAGGAACTGGCTGAAAATCCGTTGCTCGAGGAGGGTGGCGAACAGCGTGAAGCCAATGAAGAGGAGTCTTCTGCGCTACAGAGCGAAGAACAGCCCCAGCAGGAGGTCTCTCCGGAGCAGGAAGTCCGCGCCGAGTCCGAGGGGATGGATGACATCGACTGGCAGACCTATCTCGAAGGCTACAGTCTGAGCAGCGGTGATGAGCGCAACAGCTACGAGGATCAGGAAGAACGCCCTTCGTATGAAAGCTTGCTGACCAAAAAGTCGAGCCTGTACGATCACCTGATGTGGCAGCTCGGGCTCTCTTCCTGTGGGAATGAGGAACGTGGTGCGGCAGTGGAAATTATTGGTAACCTGGACGAAGCCGGCTATCTTCAGGCGACGCTGGAAGAGTTGAGTGAACTCACCGGGCAGACGCTGGACATTTTCGAGGCGGCCCTGCGTCGCGTTCAGCAGTTTGATCCGCCGGGGGTTGCCGGTCGTAATTTGCAGGAATGCCTGTTGCTCCAGTTGGAACGTATAGATCTTGGCGCCTCCCTGGCGGCGGCGATCTTGCGTGATCATATTGCCGATCTTGAAGGGCGCAAATTCCAGCAGATTGCCAAGGCCCGCAAGGTTTCCCTTGATGATGTCCTGGCGGCGGCAAAGCTGATCGCCGGCCTCGACCCGCGCCCCGGTAGAGCCTATAACGAGGAGGATGTTCATTACATCGTTCCCGATATCTTCGTACATAAAGTCGGTGACGAATACGTTGTGACCCAGAATGATGAAGGCTTGCCGAACCTGCGGATCAATTCCTTTTATCGAAGCGCCTTGACCGATAACAAAGCGATCGACAAAGAAGCCGGTGAGTATATCCAGGACAAGATGCGTAGCGCGGTCTGGCTGATCAAGAGTATTCATCAACGCCAGCGGACGATCTACAAAGTCACCAAGAGTATTGTCAAATTTCAGCGTGATTTCTTCGATCATGGAATCGAGTATCTCAAACCGTTGGTTTTACGTGATGTGGCCGAAGACATCGATATGCACGAGTCGACGGTCAGCCGGGTAACGACCAACAAGTATGTGCAGACGCCACAGGGGTTGTTTGAACTGAAATTCTTCTTCAATAGCGGGATCAGTACCTTCGATGGTGATTCGGTTGCCTCCGAGAGTGTCAAAAGCCGGATCAAGGAAATCATCGCTTCCGAAG
>PKUG01000128.1 GCA_002869665.1 Desulfuromonas sp.
TGGCTTCAGGACCCTCAAATGCCTGCAAATCGCGCTATATCATGAGCTTGGCAAGTTACCGGAACCTGAATATCTCCACAGATTCTGCTGACGAGCCTGTTATCTCCTTGAGAAAGAGACCGAAACAGGCTCTAAGGTAAATCGGACCGGCAAAAAATTCATCCAGCTGTTCACGCATTTCGAGCGATGGCCGGAAAATTGTCACCATCAATTTATACAGCAGCGAAGAGCGATAGAGGCGTTTGCCGCGAAAGGATTTGGCGCGTGGCAAGTTTTTTTCAGCTAGAGCTTGGGCCAACGAGGTTTTTCCCACCCCATCACACCCCATGATGCACAGTAGCCTCTGGCTTCCGCGCAATCTTTTACGGCAATCATTTAATAACTTCGTCTTGTCTATATCCAGGACATTCAGAATCAGGCTTCTTGTCTCGTTCAGGATAGGCTCATCAATCCTGGCCGTAGTGCGTGCCTGCTTCAGACAATCGAGTACAAGCAGTTCGTGGCAGGTATCGATATAACCGTCCAACCGCTCGTAGTTGTGCTTAATCTTGAAATCTTTTTTCTTTGCCGCCAGATGGTGCAAGTAGATACAGGCTTCCAGGTCAACCTGGAAACGGCCAATTGAACACCCAGTCGTATAGTCGATGTGCGATTCCATCGCGGCAAATGTCAGCGGCGTTTTGCTGCCGACGAGTTGCGGCAGCGAATACCACAAATCAAAGTGCAATTTGCGGGTGCCGTCCAGCGAGTACAGCAGCAGGACTTTTTTGCCGAATTTCCTGGCGCCGACATGCAGGTGGCAATACCCGCTCTTGACCCATTTGAAACACTCTGTAATCAAGGCGTCTATTGCTTCAGGGCTACCAAGAAGATCGACATCGCCACGGTTGATATCAGTAGTTGAAAGGGGAGCCCCACGTAATTGTACGAAGCGCCAGGGGCCTGAGAGGATGTTGTCGATACATGTTTCAAGCATGGTATGGCCGCGTCCTATTCAACCGCCGGAATCGGCTGCTTTGAAACTGAGGCATATAGCTGCTCCAGAGCGGGGAGGACAGCGTTCTCAGAGAACACCTCTTTGTAGATTTTCAGCGCTGTTTCGGCTTTTTTATAGGTGGTATCTGGGTTGACGACCGCTGCGAGCATGGCTTCAGCCAGGGAGTCTGCCGAGTTGAGCTCGGCGAAAAAGGCCCGTTCATCGTCGAGAACCTGCAGAGGGCCTTTCGCTTTTGTTGCGACAATCGGGATGCCGCGGGCCATCGCCTCCAGAAGAACGATGCCGAATGATTCACTGCGTGAAGAGAGAACAAAGATATCACTGTGATCCAGCGCGCTCAGTGTGTCATCGATCCATTTGTCGAGTTCGACGCTGTTGCGGATTCCCAGAGAGTCAGCCAGCTTGTTCAGGGTTGCTGACTCTTTCCCCCCGCCTCCTATTGTCAACCGGGCGTTGATGCCGGCATCGAGTACCTTCCTGAAGGCCTGTAAGAGCAGGTCGAAGCCTTTGACTTCGACATAACGGCCATAGCTGAGGAAATGGATCTGTTGATCGGTGAGCTTTTTGGCGCATTCGACGGCCGGAACCCGCGAGAAATTGGGGATGACAACTACCCGGTTTTCCGGCCACTTCTGATTGAGTGCGTGGCGCCGCTGATCCTCGGTCGTGCCGATGATTGTATGTACGTAGCGATAGCGGTTGAAGTCGACATAATTGTGCAGTTTGGCGACAACCGGAACTCCTGCCATTTTCCCGGCTCGGCCGCCATGCCAGGCAGCCCGTTTAAGGTGGGTGTGTATAGCCGCCGGTTGGAATTTACGGATCATCTTTGCCAGGCGGCGGGGTGTCAGAAAATCGAATTCGCTGCCGGCTCTGAGTGTTTCAAGCTGGATGTTGCTGCGATTTTCCAGGATGTCGCGCTTGATGAAGTTGCGATGGCAGATCGCCTGAACTTCATGACCGCGTTCGGCCAATGAAAGTGCGGTATCCACGAAAGACCGTTCAGCCCCTCCGAACCCTTTGCCCAGCATGATTTGGGTAATGCGCATAGATATCTCTCGCCTGTTGATCGGTCGGCCTGTGATCTTGACGTAAATACAATAAATTGAAAAGAACCTAAAATTTGCTCCGCTGGTGCTTGAGCTGTAGTTTTTTGAGCTTTGCCGGAAGGATCAGCAGCCAGGTCATCCAGATCGGTGGCTTTGCAACAGCCCAGAAGGTGACGGCTATCCGGTCAATACCAGCTTCCAACGCTGCCGAAACTCGATGATGCCCCTGGTTCAGGCTGTCCAGCAGGCCGAAGGATCGGCAAACCATGATCCTGATCGGTTCGTTGTCATCATAGCCATTCAGTGTGAGGCTGTCGACCAATCGTTGGTATTTAAGCAGGCGCTCATCTTCTTCCGGACGGCGTTTGGGATCTCTGAAACCATAGGCGTTATTTCGGCTGCGGATTGCCCGTTCAATGTTCATCAGCCGAACTTCGCGGGCGCTCATATGGTAGACACCGGTTCCTTTGTATTTGTTCTTCTTGCGGAAGGATTTGAAAGCGGACAGGAACGCCAGCCGTTCCGGGACCCCTGAATGGAAAGCAATACGAACCGGAATATAGTCGATTCCTTCAGTGAGGGCATCTTCGACTGCTTTACGCCCTTTCAGCAGGGCATCGACCTCATCACGTTTGGAGTTACCGATGCGGATGATGATCTCATCTCTGCAGTTCAGGAGTTGCAGTTCTTCTGCCGGAGCTGCAGGCAGGTTGATCAGATCTGCCGGAGCGAGGGCATATGTTTCCGATGATAGATGAATTTTCATCTGCGTCCTTGCCGCTGTTGCGTCTGATGTTGGGCAGAATCAGCAGATTACAATAGATGTGAAAGGGGCTCAACTCCCAATGACGATCTGTTTGGGAAGTATATGCAGACATGGGCTTTATTGGCCTGATGAAATTAATTTCTTTCGGCATCGTTACGTTGCCTGGCGATGCGCTTCAAGTAAATGCCTGTTGGCAAAATAGCTGTGGAAGGTTATCTTTGAAAGTCGGAAATGATCAATAGTGAAATCAACCTCTTCTCAATTTGTGGATTTACATACATGAGCATGGTAAGCGGAGAAGAAAAGTACCTTTACATCCTGGTGCGTATTCCAAAGTGCGGTAGTCAGACTCTTCGGGAAATGGTTGGCCAAGGCGCTGCAGGCAGCAGCTTGTTTAGATTGCCGCAACTCGATATTGAACCGGATGTAAACCGGGGGGTGGTCAAGCGTCTGCGTCAGCAGCGACGCATGCTCAAGGGGGTCTCGGCTTACGGTACCCTGACTGAACAGGGAATGTGGAAAAAGATAAGCGAACAGGCTAAGTCCGGAGATATCGTCTCCGGCCACATTGCTTTCGGTCGTGCTGCACTGCCCGGTTGGAAGCTGCGTTATATCACCCTGATGCGCGATCCTGTTGCCCGTGTTGTCTCCGAATATTTTTATACCCGCGAGGGGTATCTCAAGCGCCCGGCATGGCGCAAATTTTATTTGAAGGGAAAATCCGAAACTGCGGCAAAAGGCTCGTTCACAGACTACCTTGAATATCTTTGTGAACATCAGAATCTCTATGCGAACACGGCAACGGCGTTCGTGACCGGATCGCGCACTCATCCGGACCCGTTTGCCTTTCTGCAGGAAAACTATTTTCATTATGGGGTACTTGAAGACTTGGAAGCTTTCGCACAACAGCTTTCCGAAAAGATGAACGCAAAAGTATCCGACGAGATCTGGGTCAACAAGACGAAAACCAAGAAAAATTATTCGCTGACGGACAGGGATCATGAGTTGCTTACGATTCTCATCGGCAGGGATATCGAACTTTATGAAAAGGTCGTAGAGAGTATCAGTCAGCAAAATTAGCGATCGGCATTAATGTGAAACGGATGATTCCGAACTCTATTTTGGTTGCCTATTGCATCCGGGAAGGAACTTAGGGACCTCCTTTTTTTGTACTGTTCACGCGCCCACTCAAAGTACCCTGCGACAAGATTTTCTTTGAATGTCGTTCAGGTTAGTGATATTTTATTAAGCGTTCATATGAACAGCCTGTGGAGGGGGCCATTCACGGCACATCTATACCTAAATCGACACCAAGAATGGAGGGGCAGCATGAAAACATTCAGAAATGTACTGGTCTTTATCGTCTTGCTTTTGACTCTCAGTTTTTCTTGCCTACCGGCATTTGCCGCGGGACAGGTGAATCTGAATACGGCAACGCTGGAGCAACTTGTCGAGCTCAAAGGAATCGGTGAAAAGACCGCTCTGAAAATTATTGAATATCGAAACGAGCACGCATTTGCATCTGTTGATGAGCTGGTCAATATCAAGGGGATCGGAACCAAAACGCTGGAAAGCTTGCGTGACCAACTCACAGTGGAAGACCCGCAGAAAAAGAGTTAACTGAAGGAAATCAGTTAACTCTTTGTTTCGGCCACGTTCACAGGTATGATAACAGGAGAGGGGGAGAGCCTCCTCTCCTGTTTTCTTTCCCGGTGAATGCTTCAAGTAGGTGAATAAATGAAAATTCTCGTCACTGGTGCTGCAGGTTTTATCGGTTTTCATGTTGCCAAGCATCTTCTCGCGCGTGGAGATGAGGTCATCGGACTCGACAACCTTAATGAGTATTATGATGTTCGTCTGAAGCACGCCCGCCTGGAACAGCTCAATGATCAGCAAAACTTCCGCTTCATCAAGCTCGACCTGGCAGATCGGGAGGGGATGGCCGAGCTTTTCCGGACAGAAAAGTTTGTCAAGGTCGTTAACCTTGCTGCTCAGGCCGGGGTCCGCTACTCGTTGATCAATCCGCACGCCTATATCGACAGCAATCTGCAGGGATTTACCAACATTCTTGAAGGCTGTCGTCATAACAGCGTTGAGCATCTCGTCTATGCATCCTCTTCTTCGGTTTATGGCGCCAACACCTCGATGCCGTTCTCCGTTCACGATAATGTCGATCACCCGCTTTCTCTTTATGCCGCAAGCAAAAAAGCAAACGAATTGATGGCGCACACCTACAGCCATCTTTATCGCCTGCCGACAACCGGCCTACGGTTCTTCACCGTTTATGGCCCTTGGGGGCGGCCGGACATGGCAATGTTCCTCTTTGCCAAAGCGATCCTTGCCGGGGAACCGATTCAGGTCTTCAATCACGGCAAGATGAAGCGCGACTTTACGTATATTAACGATATCGTCGAGGGGGTTGTGCGTACGCTGGATCATGATGCGCAGCCTAACCCGGACTGGAGCGGGTCCGATCCTGATCCGGGCACCAGCAGCGCCCCCTATCGGCTCTACAACATCGGGAACAACAATCCGGTTGAGTTGATGCATCTGATTCACGTCATTGAGGAAAAACTCGGCATTGTCGCGCAGAAAGAGATGATGCCGCTGCAGCCTGGCGATGTTCCGGCGACCTATGCCGATGTTGAGGCCCTGACCGATGATGTTGGGTTCAAGCCCGAAACATCGATCGAGGTTGGGGTTGAGAGATTCATCGACTGGTACCGTTCTTTTTATTCGGTCTAGATGAATTCTGGTTCTCTGGAGATGATTGGTTTGTAGATAGTGTCACTTCCGCTTCATATGTGCGATCGACGTTAACCCCATGATGCAATACGAAACACGAAAACGTTCAATCTTTAAAGCCATCTCCTGGCGGACCCTGGCGACGTTGACAACGGCCGCCATCGTTTTTGTTTTTACCGGTGAATTTACCTTGGCCATAACCGTCGGACTGCTCGAAGTCTTTGCGAAAATGGCCCTCTACTTTTTTCATGAGCGGATGTGGCAGAAGATCGGCTTTGGTCGGAAGGAAGTGCCTTCCTTCGTTCTCTGGTTTACCGGGTTGCCCGCCTCGGGTAAAAAGGCGCTGGCGAATGCAGTGTATGAGCAGCTGCACGGCCAGAAGCTGAAGGTCGAGCGCCTGGATGGCTTGGATGTACGGCCGCTGTTTCCGGAAACCGGTTTTTCTCCGGAGGAGGTCAATCGTCACGTCAAACGCTCAGGACACTTGTGCTCCATGCTTGAGAAGAATGGTGTGATCGTTGTCGCTTCATTTGTTTCTCCCTACCGGGAGAGCAGGGATTTTGCCCGTAAACTGGCAACGAATTTTGTCGAAGTCTATATGAAAACGACCGTCGAGGCCTGTGAACGACGGGATGAACGTGGCCATTATGCTAAGGCCCGGGCTGGCGAGTATCGCTACTTTCCTGGAGTCGATGTTGAATACGAGGAGCCGATCAGCCCAGAGCTTGTCATCGATATCGATAATCTGACGGTTGACCAGGCCGCCCGGCAGGTGACCCGCTACCTGCAAAAAAACATATTGTACATCTGACCCTCATTGATCAACGAGAACAAGGAAGAGTTAATGCGTTTGACCCATCTGCAACAGCTGGAAGCAGAGAGCATTCATATCCTCAGGGAGGTCGTCGCCGAGTTCGAAAATCCGGTGATGCTTTACTCCATCGGTAAGGACTCGTCAGTGATGCTGCATCTGGCGCGCAAGGCGTTTTATCCTGCCAAGCTGCCTTTCCCCCTCATGCATGTGGATACGACCTGGAAGTTCAGGGAGATGATCGAATTCCGTGATCGCATGGCCGAGGAGTGTGGTTTCGACCTGCTGGTTTATACCAACCAAGAGGGGGTCGCCAAAGGAGTCAATCCCTTTACTCATGGCAGTGCCCTGTATACCGATATCATGAAGACCGAAGGGCTCAAGCAGGCCCTGGATAAGTATAAATTCGATGCCGCTTTTGGTGGCGCGCGCCGGGATGAGGAAAAATCCCGCGCAAAGGAGCGGATCTTCTCCTTTCGGACCAGCACACACCGCTGGGACCCCAAAAGCCAGCGTCCAGAGCTCTGGAACCTCTACAATGCCAAAGTGAATGCCAGGGAGAGCATCCGTGCCTTCCCGCTCTCCAACTGGACCGAGCTTGATATCTGGCAATATATCTACCTGGAAAATATTCCCATTGTGCCGCTCTACTATTCACAGGTGCGGCCGGTGGTTGAGCGTGACGGCATGCTGATCATGGCCGACGATGAGCGCCTTGTTCTCAAACCTGATGAAAAAATCGAAATGAAATCGGTACGCTTTCGCACGCTGGGCTGCTACCCCCTGACCGGGGCCGTTGAGTCGACGGCGGCGACTTTGCCCGAAATCATCCAGGAGATGCTGTTGACCAAAACCAGCGAGCGCCAGGGGCGACTGATCGACCATGACCAGGCAGGAAGCATGGAGAAGAAGAAGCAGGAGGGGTATTTCTGATGGCTCATCAATCAACCCTTATCGCCGAGAATATCCATTCATACCTCAAGGTTCAGGAAGAAAAGGACATGCTCAGGTTTATCACCTGCGGCAGCGTCGATGACGGGAAAAGTACGCTGATCGGCCGGTTGCTCTGGGATTCGCGGCTGATCTTTGAAGACCAGTTGGCGGCACTCAAAGCGGATAGCAAGAAGGTCGGCACCCAGGGAGATGACATCGATTATGCGCTTCTGCTCGACGGCTTGCAGGCCGAACGGGAACAGGGAATTACCATCGATGTCGCTTATCGCTTCTTTTCAACTGACAAACGCAAGTTCATCGTTGCGGATACCCCTGGTCACGAGCAGTACACGCGGAACATGGTCACCGGTGCCTCGACAGCGGGCGTTGCCGTCATTCTGATCGATGCGCGTAAAGGGGTTCTGACCCAGACCAAGCGGCACAGCTTCCTCGTTTCTCTGGTCGGTATCCGGAACGTTGCGGTTGCGGTCAACAAGATGGACCTTGTCGGTTATGACGAAGAGCGCTTCAATGCGATCTGTCGCGAATATGCTGAATTGACCAGAGATCTGGGGTTTGAGGAGATTGTCTATCTGCCACTCTCGGCGTTGAAAGGGGAAAATGTTTTCGACACCAGTGTAAATATGCCCTGGTTCCAGGGGCCGACCCTGCTGCACTATCTGGAGAGCGTCCAGGTTGCCGACAGGAGCTCAGACAGGCCGTTTCGCATGCGTGTCCAGCTCGTCAATCGTCCGAACCTCGATTTCCGCGGGTTCTGTGGCACCATCGCCTCGGGCACGGTGCGTCCGGGGGATGAGGTCCTCGTCCCCTCATCCGGCCAGGGGAGCCGGGTGGCGCGCATCGTCACCATGAATGGTGATCTCGAAGAAGCCGGAGCCGGGCAGTCGATTACGCTCTGTCTTGAAGACGAGATCGATATCAGCCGCGGAGATATGCTGACGACACCCTATGCGCGTCCAAGTCATGCCGATCAGTTTGAAGCGAAGCTGGTCTGGATGCATGAGGAACCGCTGCTGCCGGGGCGCAGTTACCTGCTCAAGGCAGGGTCGGCGACAGCTCCGGCCCAGGTCACAGAACTCAAACGCAAGGTCAACGTCAACACGCTGCAGTACGAGCCGGGCAAGACGCTGGAGATGAACGAAGTTGCCATCTGCAACATCAGCATCACCCGGGCGATCTCCTTCGATCCTTATCAGGAGAACCGTCATACCGGAAATTTCATCCTTATCGATCGTTTTACCAACGCAACCGTTGGTGCCGGGATGATTGATTTTCCCCTGCGCCGCGCCACGAATGTTCATTGGCAGTCAATCGATATCGATAAGCAGAGCCGCGCCAGTCTCAAAGGGCAAAAGCCGCGTGTCCTCTGGTTTACCGGTCTCTCAGGGGCCGGCAAATCAACCATCGCCAATCTGGTTGAAAAGAAGCTGCACTCCATGGGCAAGCACACCTACCTGCTCGACGGGGACAATGTCCGCCACGGGCTCAACCGAGACCTCGGTTTTACCGATGCCGACCGGGTCGAGAACATTCGGAGGATTGCTGAAACAGCCAAGTTGTTCGTTGACGCCGGACTTGTCGTTCTGACCGCTTTTATCTCTCCTTTCCGCAGCGAACGATCGATGGCTCGCGAGTTGTTGGAGGATGGCGAGTTTATCGAAATATTCGTTGACACTCCACTCGCTGTTTGCGAGGAGCGAGATCCGAAGGGCCTCTATCGGAAAGCCCGTGCCGGTGAATTGAAAAATTTTACCGGAATCGATTCGGAATATGAGCCTCCGGAACACCCGGATATCGTCGTTGATTCCAGTTCGGCCAGTGCCGAGGAATTAGCGGAGCAGATTGTTCGCGAGTTGTTCGGCTAAACTGATTCCATGACCGAAGTCTCAGGATTTGAAATGCAGATCGATATTGACACTCTTTGTACCATCGCCAGGGCAGCCGGAGAGGCTATCATGGAGATCTATGGCAAGGACGATTTCGCCGTGGAGATCAAGGAGGATAACTCGCCATTGACGGCTGCTGACCGCGCTTCGCACGAGGTGATTGTTGACGGATTAGAGCGAGCCTTTCCGGCGATACCGATCCTGTCCGAAGAGGGGGCGGATATCCCGTTCTCGACGCGTAGCGACTGGTCGCGTTTCTGGCTGGTTGACCCGCTGGATGGAACCAAGGAATTCATCAAGCGTAACGGTGAATTTACCGTCAATATCGCCCTGATCGAAGGGCAGATTCCCGTGTTGGGTGTTGTTTATGTGCCCGCGCAGGATAAGATGTACTGGGGTGTCAGAGGGGAGGGCGCATGGCTGGTTGAAAATGGCGGGGTTGCGCGATCGATTCAGGTCCGTAACGTCGCTGCAGGGCAGGGGTTGACGGTCGTTATGAGCCGCTCCCATCCGTCGCCCGAACTCGAGGATTACCTGAAGAGCATCAAGGTGGCCGAAGCCCTGCCGGTTGGGAGTTCCCTCAAA
>PKUG01000147.1 GCA_002869665.1 Desulfuromonas sp.
GTAGCGAAGGTGACAGGGATGCGACAACGGCACCGACAGCCCCCCTGGCCAGATGGATATCAAGAGAAGCGCCGATTGTCACCTGGGCCGAATCACTGAGACCTTTACCACTTTCTGCATGTTTGACGATTGCGTAACCACGGGCCAGAACCCGCAACGGTGAGAGAGCGTCGAGTCGGCCACTTAATACGGCCAGATTTTGCTGACGCTGTCGTATCAGGCTTTCCATACGCTGCTGCAAACGTGTTTCGAGCTGTTCAAAACGCAACCGCTGATAGCGCAGTTGTTCTGCCGGAGCCTTGAGCCGTTTTTCCAACCCTTCGAGCCGGCTGCGCAGAAGTCTCAGCTGCGTTCCCATCCGTTGACCGAGGCGCAGGACCAGCTGATCAAGATGGCGTTCAAGGTCGAGTCGGTTGCGGACCACAAGTTCGGCAGCCGCACTGGGTGTCGGGGCTCGCAGGTCGGCTACGAGGTCCGAGATACTGTAGTCGGTCTCGTGCCCGACGGCGGAAATGATCGGTATGCGTGAGGCATGGATTGCCCGGGCGACGACCTCTTCGTTGAATGCCCACAGATCTTCACGCGAACCGCCGCCACGCCCGACAATCAGAACATCGGCATTCCCTTCACGATTCAGGTCGGCAATCGCCGCCGCGATCTCTGCGGCAGCCTCCTCCCCCTGGACCCGGACGGGACAGAGCAGAACCCGGATACCGGCTGAGCGCCGTTGAAGTACGTTGAAGATATCGCGAATCGCGGCACCCGTTGCAGACGTAACAATCCCAATGGTTTCTGGATACGCGGGAAGTTCCTGTTTATGCTCATCGGCAAACAGCCCTTCGGCCGCAAGTTTTTCCTTCAGCTGATCAAAGGCGAGTTGGAGACGGCCGATACCTTCCGGCTCCATCGCTTCAACAATCAGCTGCAGATCACCACGTTGGGGATAGACGGAGAGACGACCACGGCAGACAACAGCCATACCATCGCGGGGTTGGAAACGCAGGGCACGCAGGGAGCTGCGGAAGATAGCGCAACGAATCTGGGCCTTAGAGTCCTTGAGGGTAAAATAACAGTGCCCCGAGGCGGGTAGCGAAACATTGCTCAGCTCCCCCTGAACCATAACATCGACGAAATTATCTTCGATTAATTCCTGGAGACAGGCGACGAGTGAAGTCACACTTATGACGGCAGTCATTTCCACGCAGCAATAGGCCTTTTCTCCACCTCATCACCGTAACCGAGCAACAGACGTCTGCCCAGAATACGCGAGCGGCATTATACCCCAATCGAGCAGGATTGACACTCCCCGCGTATTCCCCTATAAAAAACCACGACTTTTCGACCAGACTGCAGACGGATGGAGGATTTATGGCCGGACCTTACATCATCACCATCGCCAGTGAAAAGGGGGGCGTCGGCAAAACAACCCTGGCGACCAACCTGGCAATCTATCTAAAAGGGTTGGCGGAAGATCTGCCGATCACCCTGCTCAGTTTCGACAATCACTTCACCGTCGACCGCATGTTCCAGTTGGGAAAGCCAACTCCCGATCGCCACGTCGGCCAATTGTTTAACGGAATCAGAGCCGATGAACTGACCCAGATGGGGCAGTACGGTGTCGGCTACATCCCATCGAACAGCAACCTCTATGAAGAGCAGCAACAAATCCAGGGGAACGACTCGCTGGCTGCAGCGATCAACCGCTCGAACCTGTCCGGCATTCTGATCATCGACACCAGTCCGGTGCTCGATAATTACACCTGTAATGCACTGTTTGCCGCTGATCGCATCATCGTTCCGATCAAGGATGCGCCCTCCCTGGAGAACTGCCGGCATCTATCCGATTTTCTCACCAGAAACCAGCGCTCAAAATCACTGCTTAAAATCCTTCCGTGCATGATCGACACCCGGATCCGTTTTGAGGGCCCGTTTCGCAATTCCTATCACCTGCTCAAGGCCTTCGCCATCAACCGTGGCTACCGCTGTTACGAGGGCTTCATCTCCAAAAGTCCCAAAGTTGAAACGCTGAGCACCAACCCGAGCGGGCGGATCTTTCCGGTCATTACTCACGCCCGCAGCACCGAAGTTCACCTGCAACTGTCCCATCTGGCGCGTCAGGTCTATATCGAATATCTCGACTCCGGCCCCGCCCGGCTGCAGGAAGTCGCAACCCGTCACGAAGAAGAAGATGCCCGGCAGCGCCATCTTTACCGTGAGCGAGTTGCGCGGCTCGAGCCGGGCTGTTTCTGCTGTGGCACACCACTACAGACTGAAGAAATCTGGCCAAACGCTTTTTACCTTGAAGATGCGGCAACCAGTCGGTGCGGATTCGTCGAAGGGAATTGCCTGCTAAAAATGCTCCAGGAAGATTTCTACCCGGAACTGAACGGCAACCGCCAACTGCTGCAGGAATTTCTTTCGGGACCTGTCACCAGCGGCTACCTGCTGTTACGCGAACGAAAAGCGGGGCCGGGAATGGGAATGTACGATCTCTACCTGCTCGACCGCGAAGGGGAAAGAATATCCGGCCGTAGCATCGAAATCTCTAAGACCACAAGTGATGTTACGGATGCAAAGACGATGTCAATTCCAGAGCTTTTTTCCGGCCTTGTAGCGCCCGAGACGGAAGGTCATCGCCTCGTCCTGATGGGTTACGGTGGAAAGAAACCCGCTGAGCTGCTTAAAAATCAGAATTATTTAAAATGGCAGAAGGTGTTCGACCGAGTGAGAATCGAAGAGATAGAAGAACAAAGCGAACTGTCACCGACCCGGCTCGCCTGAACTATTGTTTCTCTTAATAGATATGAACGACATCTGAAGCAGCGACAAAATCGACCGGTTGCTGCTTCAACCAGGCGACTTCCTGCTTCAGCGCCTGAAGTGTCTCTTCGTGTGGATGACAGATAGCGATGACTTCCTGATTGGGACCGGCAAGGCTGACCATCTTGCGAATCTGGGTGCGGATATAGGCCACATCCTCCTTGTTATCGAGGAAGATATTGCGTGATGCCGTTCTTAAGCCCATTTTCCTCGCCTCGGCGAAGGCCGCCGAGCTGCTGATCGTTCGACTGTCGATAAAAAACTGGTTGTGTTTTTTCAGCTCGTCAAGCACGACACGCATCGCCGCAGCATCTTCGGTGTAACGCGAGCCCATGTGATTATTGCTGCCGACCGCTCCCGGTACCGCCTTCAGATAACCACGAACCAAATCCCGGGTCTGCCGCTCCGACTGTCCAATCAACAGGGCATTGGGACCGGGGCTAACATCCGGATAACTGCGCGGCTGCATCGGTATGTGGATCATATATTCACGACCGGATCGGCGCATTAGCTCTGTTCCCGAGGTCGCCCAATCGGTCTCCGGCATAATCGCCGGCGTGATCATCAGATCCAGATCAAGGATCTGCTGGAAACGCTGCCGTGAAGCGCCCATATCATCCATGATAATGGCAATCCGCCCCCGCCTGCTCGATAGTTCTTCAGGAATGGGGTAGCGCAACTCGATCCTTGTTTGCTGATTCCAGTTCAGGCGTACGATCCCCTGGGTGCGTTCAACGTCCAGTTGCGCGGGGCTGTTCATCTGATCGATGTGCGTTGCCAATTCTGCCAGCAGCATGTCGGCGGGAAAGGGGTCGAAGAGTTGATAGGCCTGAGTCCCTTCCGGCGCTGAGAGTCGGCGCCAACCGGACGATTGCGGCCCATTCAGTAGCTGAGTCTCAATCACCCCGCGGACATCGGCATAGGTATAGACCTTGTCCGGTTGGGTTGTTTCATAGCTCGGCTCCTCGAAGACCAACATCTGCTCCGGCACGTATTTCTGGCGCAGGCTGACCAGCAACAAGAGAGAGACAACGACAAAAGCAAGCAAAAAACCACTGGCGAGCAGCAGTCGCATTCCCTGGCTCAAATTCTTCTTCCCGCCACGTTTAACGGACGGCTTCTTTTTCTTTAAATTTTTTTTACCAGCCATGCGGCAATCAGCTTTCAGGCGGCCTGCTGGCCGCGAAGAAGAATCTCATAACCTTTGAGCAGTTCCAAAGCACGCTGCAACTGATAATCCTCATCGTCATCAAGCGGCTCGGCAGCTTCATCTCCCATGATGACCGGATGATTGTCCGGCAGGGCTCTGAAGTGGTTCTCCAGATCAGCTTCCCTGAGCGGCTCATCCGCAGGAACCTCAACAATTTTGCCGTTCTGCTGCGGGATAATGATATCAGGGGTAATTCCACGTGCCTGGATCGAGCGTCCCGAGGGAGTGAAATAGCGCGCTGTCGTCAGCCGCAGACCGGAATTATCACCAAGCGGGATAAGGGTCTGAACCGAACCTTTGCCAAAGCTTTGTTCGCCGATAATCAAGGCCCGGCCATGGTCCTGCAGAGCACCGGCGACGATTTCCGAAGCGCTGGCACTGCCTCCGTCGATCATGACGACCAGTGGGTAATCGGGTTCCGTCCCCTCGGCAGCAGCGCTGAATTCGAGCTGCGCCTCAGCGTCCCGCCCCTCAGTATAGACAATCAGGCCGGAATCAATGAAAGTATCGGCGACTTCGACCGCCTGATCGAGCAGCCCGCCCGGATTATTCCGCAGATCGAGAACCACGCCTTTGAGCTGGTCGGTCGTCTCCCGCAAACGATCCAGGTGGTCGCGCAGATCGCTCGCCGTACGATCCTGGAATTGCAGAATCCGAACGTAACCGTAATTTTCATCGAGCATACGGCTTTTTACGCTTTCCAACTGAATGATGTCGCGCACGATGGTGAAAACCAGCGGTTTCTGCTCCCCTTCCCTGGTAATGGTCAGGGTCACCGGCGCTCCCTTCGGGCCACGCATCAGCTTGACCGCTTCCATCATTTCCATATCCTCGGTCCTGTGCTCGTCGATACCGATAATCCGGTCACCGGCCTTGATCCCGACCCGGTAGGCCGGAGTATCTTCAATCGGCGACACGACGATCAGAGCGTTTTCCTTGATCGCTATTTCAACACCGAGCCCACCGAATTCACCATGGGTATCGACCTTCATTTCTTCGAACATTTCCGGTGACATGAAACTGCTGTGTGGATCAAGAGTTGCCAGCATGCCGCGGATCGCGCCGTAGAGCAGCTCCTGGGTGTCCGGTTCTTCGACATAGCTGCTTCTGATCAGAGCGAGAACGTCGGTAAAAATTTCCAGATTCCGATAGTCCTCTTCGGCATTCTCCTGCACATCCCGTGCGAATGTGACCGTGGCTGGAAGCAACAACAGGAGACCGAGAAGAATCACGAATAATTTTTTCAGATCAGACATATGCCCTCGATATCGGCGGCGAAATAAATAAAAGTGTTAACGTTTTTTCGCCAGCCAGTCGGCCGGATCGACCGGAGATCCATTAGAGCGAATCTCGAAATAAATACTTTCCCGCCCCTTGAATCCACTATAACCCAGCAGTTCTCCCGCGGAAACGCTGTCACCCAATTTTTTCTGCATGCGGTCAGTCTGAGCATACAAGGTATGAAAGCCACCGGGATGACTGACGATGTACAGGTTGCCGTAACTTTTGAAATAATCGGCAAAAACGATTTTGCCGCCGGCAACAGCTAAAATTGGCGATCCCGGTTTGACCGCAATTTCAAAACCGTTACTTTCGTAGAGAGTTCCCAGCTTATTGTCTTTCTGGGTTCCGAATCCGATCAATACTTCACCCTCGACCGGCCAGCCCAATCGCCCTTTCGCTTCAGCAAAATTTTCGACAGCCGGCGGTAACTCGACTTCCGGCTCCTGCTTCAGCCGCTCGATCAGTTTTTCAAGACGTGCAGCACTCTCACGATAGTCCTCAAGCTCCCCTTCCAGCTTCTTCTTTTCCTTGCGCGCCTGCGTCAGCAGACGGTTCTGCAGCTTCCGCCCTTCACCGGCAGCGGCACGTTGCTTTTTCTGTTGCGCGATCAGTGCCGTCTGTTGCTGTTCAAGAGCTTCCAACTCCGTCAATTGCCGGGTGTGGGTTGCAACAAGCTCGCGATAATCCGCCAGCAACACCTTGTCATGTTCGAGAACCCGGGTCAGATAATTGTATTGTTGAACCATTTCGGTGGGACTTTCGGCGGAAAAGAGAACTTTCAGCGGACCGATATCCCCTTCCTTGTAGAGTGCCGCAAGCCGTTTCTCCAGGCGACCAGTCACCCGCCGTATCTCGACCTGGGTCTCGTCGATCTGCTGTTGCAGCTGATCGATCTCCTTCTGCAAACGATCCTGCTCCGAGTTCAGCTCAGTCAATCGAGCATCGATCCGTTTAAGGGTTCGACCGAGCACGGCGAGCTCACGACTGATCTCCAGCTCTGAGCGCTCCTTGGCCTCCAGCTTTTTTTCTGCCTGTTCAATCCGGGCCTTGATCTGTTCCAGTTCTGCAAGGGTATCTGCCAGCTCTCCCCAGGCGAGAACAGGAACCAGAAATAAAAGAAACAGGAATATCGAAAAGACACACCGGAACATCAGATTTTTACAAACCGGCGTAGCGAGGAAAAACTGCCCAGGGCTCCCAGTACGACCCCGGCGAGAACAAGGCCAAACTGCTGCCAGAGGGTGAGGAATACCAGATTGAAATCAGCAGGCGTCAACCAGAAGGTCCCGAGATACCTGGAGACCACGAGGGTGAAGAACACGCTCAGGAACAGCAGAGAAATCACTCCCCCTATGAACCCCTGAATCGCACCTTCAAGCAGGAAAGGAACCTTGATGAAACGCATCGTCGCACCGACCAGAGCCATGATTTCAAGTTCATCACGGCGGGCATAAAGGGTCAGTTTGATGGTATTCGAGACGATGAACAGCGCAGCCAGCAACAGGAAAGCACCGAGCAACGCGCCGACAAATCTGAGCATGCCGATGAAGTTATTGAAACGATCAAGCCACTCCTGTCCATAACGCAGGTCCTCAACGGCCAGAGAGCTTTCCAGCTTTTCCAGGACGCCTGCAATCCCATCGGTTGTGCGGAACTCCGGCTTGAGCCCCAACTCGAATGATGCCGGTAACAGATCGGACCGTACGCCCTCGAGGAGATCGGCATCGTTCCCGAGCCGTTCGCTAAACCGTTTCATCGCTTTAGCCTGAGAGACGTAAGTGACCTGTTCGACCTCGGGGTAGTTCTTCAGTTCCTTAATCAGTCCCGGCAGATCCTGCTGTTTCGGAACATCCTGAAGGTAAGCAATCACCTGGATCTCGTTGGTCCAGCGCTCAGCTAATTGCTCGATGTTGACCACAACCAGAAAAAAGGTCGCTACAGTCGCCAGAGCAACGGCCATCGTCAGGATGGACGCCGTACAAAGCAACGGCCACTGACGCATGTTGCGCAGTGCCCGCACGATAAAGTAGCGAATTCTTTCCAGCACAGCCGGAACCTCCGAAATTTCAACAGACAGAAAAGCAGAGCCGCAAAACGCGGGCTGCTCAAAATTTATGTTACGGTTGCTGATCGCCGATCAGCTTACCTTTGTCGAGCGTCAGGACACGCCGAGGAAAACGCCGATGGAGGCTGTGATCGTGAGTTGCCAGAAGAACCGTCGTCCCACGGGCGTTTGCCCGCTTGAACAATTCCATGATATCGAGCGTGACCTCCTGATCAAGATTTCCGCTCGGCTCATCAGCGAGCAGAATCAGGGGATCAACAACCAGCGCCCGGGCAATAGCAATGCGTTGCTGCTCACCGCCGGAAAGTTCGACTGGCCGACGTTGAAGACGGTGCTCAAGTCCGACCTCTTTAAGCGCCTGGTAGACCTTTTTGCTGACCTCGTAACGCTTCTTCCCCTGTGCTTCCAGCGCAAAAGCGACGTTCTCGTAGACAGTCCGACTCTGCAACAACTTGAAGTCCTGGAAAACAACACCGATTTTGCGTCTTAAAAACGGGATCTGGTGACTGCGGAAGCGGGAAATATTCTTGTTATCGATCAGAATCTGGCCACGGGTCGGTTTCTCGGCGGCGTAAAGCAGGCGAAGAAAGGTCGTTTTACCGGCCCCTGATGCACCGGTCACGTAAACAAACTCCCCTTTATCGATCTGCAGGGTCAGATCCTTCAGGGCAAGCGAGTCGCTGCTGTACCTTTTGGTGACATTAAACAGCTGAATCATAACCGACAACAGTCTAGGGAGAAATTAAACACGGATAACCTGCGGGTCCGCATGCCAAAAGAGACAATGCGGACCCGCGCGGGTGAAACAGTAAATCGAATTCGGATTAGCCCTGTGCCTGAACCGCCGTGATCGCAGTGACACTGACGATATCGTCCACCGAGCAACCACGAGAGAGGTCGTTCACCGGTTTACCCAGACCCTGGATAATCGGGCCGACGGCTTCGGCGCCGGCCAGACGCTCAACCAGCTTATAGCCGATATTACCGGCATCGAGGTCGGGGAAGATCAGGGTATTGGCCTTGCCGGCAACCGATGAACCGGGAGCCTTCTTTTCACCGACTTTCGGAACCAGCGCGGCATCGGCCTGCAATTCGCCGTCGATCGCCAGATCGGGAGCCATCTCCTTGGCAATTTCAAGCGCCTTCAGAACCTTGTCACAGTCTTCGTGGCTGGCACTCCCTTTGGTCGAGAAGTTGAGCATAGCAACCCTGGCGTCGACACCAAGGAAGCTCTTGCAGCTGGCTGCCGTACTGACGGCGATTTCGGCCAGGGCCTGAGCATTAGGGTTGGGATTAACCGCACAGTCGGCAAAACAGAGTACGCCGTTCTCTCCGAACTCAGGGGTTTTTGTCACCATCAGGAAAACCGAAGAAACCGTTTTCATTCCGGGAGCCGTACCGATAACCTGAAAAGCGGCACGCAGGACATCACCTGTCGTATTGAATGCACCGGCGACAGCGCCGCCAGCGTCCCCTTTACGAACCATCATGGCCCCGAAGTAAAGGTTATCGTCAGCAGTCAGCAAAGCCTCGGCGTCTTCGCGACTGAGCCCCTTTTTCTTACGCAACTCGACCAGTTCGTCAACATAGCTGCCGAGCAGATCAGAGGTTTTGGGATTGATCAGAGTGACCCCGTCGAGAGAAACACCCAGTTCGGCAGCTTTTGCCAAAAGCGTTTCCGAGTTCCCGAGCAGGACAACATTCGCCAGCTTGTCGGCAATAATCTGCGCCGATGCCTCAATCATTCTGTCGTCGTAGCCTTCCGGAAGAACCACCGTCTGTAAATTAGCGCGCGCCTTTGCCTTGATCTGATCTACAAGATGCATCCTTGCCTCCCTTTAATTTTATGTGAATGGTGACCGCGATGACAATTTATCCGTCTGGTTATACCTAATGCTAAATCACAGGGTCAATCCTTTTTAATTTCTCGGGAAATGCCTCTGGTTGTTTTGATCAGCCCCCATTATAATTGCTCTGTATGAACGAACCCACGACCTCACACCACCACACCATAAGACGTCAACCACGGCTGCTGACCCTCTGCCTGATTCTTTCGCTCCTGCTCCATCTGAGTCTTTTTATCTTTCTCTTTGAGCTAATTGGGACTCAAAAGAATAGACAGCAGCCCACACCGACCTTTGTCACCCTTGTTGACCAACTCCCGAAGGTTGTCAATCCAAAACATAAACCCGACGAAAAGGCAGATCATGAAATCGATCAGCTGCCGATTCCTCAACAGAATCTGACTCCAGTTGAATCGTTTCGCAAGGCTGAGGCGGACCA
>PKUG01000148.1 GCA_002869665.1 Desulfuromonas sp.
ATCTCACTTCCGTCTAAAACGCCAGCGCCACTCTGCACCGCAAACCAGGCATCGAATCCAAGGGCTTCCAAAGTCAATTGCTTCATCCGTTTCTCAACCTTTTGAGCAGCAGTGTTACCCGCTCAGTTCAGCCTTGATTTATTCTTCACCAGACAACCGATTGCCCCCAGGCTCATGAAAATAGCGATCCCAACGACAACACAGATAGACCTGTTGCTGATCACGACAACATCACCCCCGGCGGAAAAGAGCGGAGCGACCTTATTCGACGACAAAAGCGCCCCGGCGATCCCACCCAATATTCCACAGCCGACAACGGCAGCCGAACGAGACCTTTGCCTCCGTACTAACCAGACGAACACGAGGGTCAGTGCCCAGGCAATGGCACCGGTGGCCACCAGCAGTACAATCAGGACCCCCATTATTGCAAATCCTCCAGTCCAAAACTTGGTATCCGAACCTGTCTGTTATAACTCAATAAATCGTGCAACAAAAGGAATACAGAACACACAGACCCACGCACAGCTACAAAGTAAATAACCGTCTTCTCTTACGGCGTCATCATAACCACAAGCCACACCTGAAATTCTTTTATTACGTGGCGACATCATCTGGCTTCAAGAATATTTTTCACAGCAGCAGATTGCGCTTGGCCGAACCCTCAGGGTAAGCTCAAGATAGTTGTTATTCCTGTTTATCACTCCCGCCCCGTAATCAGGAGTTCACTATGAAAACATTATGTTCACTCGGGTTGCTCTTTTTACTCATCGCGACTCCCGCCTATTCCGCACAACCGAACAACGATGATGCGTTACAAAACCTGACAAACGTCAAGGCTGTCTTCGACGTCAATCAGGGGGATCCAAAGACGTTGCTGCTACGCCTGCAACTGGTTGAGAAGACCTACCAGCAACTCTTAGATGTAGGGGTTACACCGGAATTCGTTCTCGCCTTTCGTGGTGGTGCAAGTCTTTTCCTGACCACTGGAGATGGCTATATCGAGGCGGAGGACAAAAGGACCAAGGCAGAGGTCGAACAATTATTGGAGGGGTTCAAACAACACGGGATTGCGTTGGAGCAGTGTGCGATTGCCGCAGGCTTACTGAAAATCGGCCTGGATGATTTCCAACCCCGGGTCAAAGTCGTCGCCAACGGCTATGTCTCGATGATCGGTTATCAGAACCGGGGCTTCGCCCTGATTTCGATGGAATAAAGGGTCTTTCCGGCGTTCAGAAAGAAAGCCAGCGGCTCAGCACCCCGGTCAGCTGTTCATGGGTGATCGGCTTGGCAAGGTAGTCGTTCATCCCCGATTCCAGGCAGCGCTCGCGGTCACCATTCATTGCCTGCCCCGTTATGGCGACGATCGGGATATTTGAGTTTTTGTAGCCGGCACTGGGGTTACGGATTTCTCGGGTCACCTGATAACCGCTCAGATCGGGCAGCATGCAGTCCAACAGAACCAACTCGAAATTCTGCTGACGCAGCAATTCCAGTGCCCGCCCCCCAGTTTGCGCACTTGTCACCTGGTAGCCCAGCCTTTTCAGCAACAGCGACATGGCCTCACGATTGATCTGATTGTCTTCCACAAGAAGCAAACGACAGTTTTTCGGCTGATGCGTGAGGGCAGGCTTTGCCTGAGGAGCCTGCATCTTCACATCGTCAGACGACTGTTCTACGGGCATGACCGGCAGATCAAAGCAGAATGTCGAACCCTTTCCCTCGACACTTTCCACTTCGATCCGCCCCCCCATCAATTCAATCAGTTTTTTAGAGATCGACAATCCCAGGCCGGTTCCTCCAAATTTGCGCGACAGAGAGCCGTCAACCTGGGTAAATGGAGTGAACAGCTTGTGCAAACTGTCATAATGGATACCAATACCAGTATCAACAACACAGAAATTCAGGGTCGTTTTTCGCACACCGCCGTCCACACTGGAGATGGAAACTCTGACCCCTCCCGTCGACGTGAATTTGACCGCGTTGGATAACAGGTTAAGCAGCACCTGACTCAGCCGACCGGCGTCGCCAATAAACAGATCGGCGACATCAGGATCATAATGAACATCGAGCGTTAATCTTTTTTTCTCGGCATCTCCCAAGACGCTACTCACACTGCGATCAACCACGGAGCGGAGTGAAAAAGGCTTGTTCATCAGGCTGATTCGGTTCGATTCGATTTTAGAAAAATCGAGGATGTCGTTAATAATCGCCAACAGGTTGGTGCTGCCCGCCCTGATCAGGTTAACGTATTTCTTTTGATCAGGGGTCAGTTCGGTCATACACAGGATCTCGGCCATCCCGATGACCCCGTTCATCGGCGTACGAATTTCATGGCTCATATTGGCGAGAAACTCTCTTTTCAAACGATTGGCATCATCTGCAGCTTTTTGAGCAGCCAACAAATATTCCTGCACTTCACGCTGCTTGGTGATATCGAGAATAGCACCAACGATACCGGCAATCTCACCTTTGGAATTCCTGAAAACCGCTTTTTTGCACACGACATCACGCAGATTTCCATCAGCAGTTCGAATCTGGCATTCACCAACATGATATGTGCCCGTCGCAAGCAGCTTGATGTTTTCCTGTTCCTGAACTGTGGCAAACTCAGCAGGGAAAATGTCGGATGCTCTCTTACCAACAATCTCCCGAACGGCGAAGCCCAGCATCTCTTCGTGTGCAAGGTTGCAACCGAGATAACATCCTTGATTGTCGAGATAATAAACCGGAACCGGAATCGTATTTAATAGGGTGGTGAGAAAAGCATCATGATCATCCAACGCGGTCTCTGCCCTGAGCCGGTTGAGGGTCTCGTTGCGCTGTTCGGTGATATCCTGGATCACCAACAGCAGGCCATAAGGCTGCGAGCCGTTCTTGTCCGAGAGAGAATGGAATGACGCGCTCAGGCGACCATAGAAGTAGTCGCCATCAACGGGGCAAAAAAGGGTCTCAAGCTCTTTACCCTCTGGGTGCTGACAAAACGTATCAAATCGCCTCAGGAAAGCATCACGTTCTTCGTCGGCAACAAAATCGGACAGCTGACATCCAATCAGCTTTTCAGGAGAAACACCGATCAACTTGGCAAAGGTTGCGTTTGTTTGTTCAATCTTTCCCTGAATGCTGACCGTCAAATAAGCAATTGGGGTCTGGTGATAAAGATGAAAGAGTTCGTCATATTTCTGAGAAGTCAGTTTCTGTGTGAGAGTCAGCTCATCGTTCCGTGCTTCCAATTCAGCCTGTCGAACCGTCAAAGCGTGAATCAGTGCCCTCGCCTCATGACAAGCAGCCTCAGAGTGTACTTCTGATGCGGCAAGAAAAGCTTCGGCTCTCTCACTCAAATGCATGAAATCTTGAATCTCGGTTTTCGGCATCGGCTAAACTCACACAGCAGGAACGACAACCAACGATATTAAATGATGAAACCTTTTCTTTTCGAGGAGGGAATTATGAACGGCATTCCACGAGGAGGTTCTCCCCTTACATAAACAGCGGGTCAACAGCATACGGCCCAGTCAATAAATTTTCAGTTTAGGCGGGAATTCACATTAATTTGCTCACAGGTGCCTCTCATTCGACGCCTGTTCTGACGTCGAACAACACGCACAACCAACTGGAAAGATTACAGAATCTTGCCAGCTTTATAAGCAATCTTCTTTTTGAGAATGGAGAGATTCACCTGCAGAGTCTTATTATCCGGGTTGATCTCGAAGGCCTGCTCCCAGAATTCAAGCGCGGATTTCAGGTTCCCTTCCCGATATTTTTCAAACCCGGCATCGTAGAGGTCACTGAACTTCTTCTCGCTGTCGGAAACGCGTTGCTCCGCTTTGTCCGTCAGGGCATCGAGTTTGTTGTGAACCTCTTTTTCCACCTCGACATGCTGCTCTTCGATCATCGCCTGCAGCGCCTTGCGGTCCGCACCAGCATCGGCCTGCTTGGCACGCTTCATCAACACCCTGCCGTCGAGGATAACAACGGAAACGACCTGATTATCACTTGATGAAAATTCGGTCTGAATCTGGAACAGGCGATCCTTGACCTGCACTCCCGAGAGCTTGCCCATCGGCTTTTCCAGGTCGGTACGACCCCCGGTCTTGACCTGTTTCACCGCAGCGGCTTCGGCAATGTCCTTGTAGTCGATCGGCTGCAGATAGATTTTGAAAGTTCCCGTTTCAAGATTGAAGGCTGTATCGATATCTTCGCCAGCACCCTCGAACAGCAGTTCCCCCCCTTTGAACTGAAAGCGGGAAGAAAACTCTCCCGAAGCCACATCGACCCAACCGGTCAGATCCTTCAGTTCACAGAACTGCATCACTTTACTGAACGGCATTTTCGCCAGATCACCGGAAAAGCTCTGCGAGATGTACGTCTGGGTCCGTCTGAGTATGGAGCGCACCTTGGCACGCAACATATCGGGAAGAATCGGTTTCTGAAGGAAATCGTCAGCGCCGTTGTCCAGGCCCCGGATGACCGTGCTCGGATCGGACAGACAGGTCAAAAAGATAAAGGGGGTGTGACGGTATGAGAACTTGGACACGTAGTGCTCATGAAACTGGAATCCGTCCATTTCAGGCATCATGATGTCTGAAATAATCAGGTCAGGCGTCGTTGTCCCCGCTGCTTTCAAGGCGTCATCGGCGGAAGAAAAAGTCTGAACTTCATACCCTTCGGTTGCCAGGGAAACCGATGCCAGTTCTAATGATGCCTGCTCATCATCAACTACAAAAATCATATATTGCCCCTCTTGCTCTCTCTAACGCTGTGCTCAATCCTGATCGGCCCCGGTGAGAATGGAGCTGATCTGATCTATGGACAATTCAATTTCGCTGCGCTCATCAACTTCCTGCGGGCAGATAACCATAAGGTAGTTCACCGCATCATTTATGAAAAAGCGTCGTAATACTATTTTATCTTCGTAGTTGATGTCTATGGCCAAATATTCAGCGCCGTGCTGACCGAGCAAAGTCCCGGCGCGATGCAGTGCTTCACCGAGAACCGTTGTGAATGCCGACAGGGCATCTTCATTCACCGGCGGATTGACAACCGCCAGCGGCAGACCATGGTTGTCGGCAATAACGGCGCCGAGGAAACCGCTGCGCTGACACATATCCTCAATGACCCGGTGCAAACGGTCACCACGGTACTTGAGGTTTGTCAGATCGACCGGCGGCCGGGCGACTTCGGTTGGTGCCGCGACGACAGCCGCCAGGGGTGCCGTTTCCACCTCTTTTTCTGCAGTCTTTACTGCCGGCTTGGGCTCTTTACCGATGAGCTTGCTGGCCAGACTGATGGCGTAATTAATTTCAGAAGAGTCCAGTATCAGAGCCATCCTCTTCTCCTTTCGCATCTGCCAGCATTTCCCGTTCTTTGTATTCGGTTGCCAGGGCAAAATAGTTGCGCGCAGCCCGCTGGCCATCATTCAGCATGGCGACGGGGATCGCCTTGATGCTGGCAGCCTCGTAAACCGGATCATAGGCGATAGCCGTCTCATAAAGCAGATCTTCCGGGAAGCTGGTTGAGATCTCTTCGAACAGCTCGTTCTCCGTGGCATCATCAGCATTCCGCATGGTCAGGACAACGCCTTCAAGCCGCAACTCCTGATTGTCATGATTGCGTACCCAGTTAATCAGAGAGAGAAACTGAGACAGCGATTTGAGCGCCAGCGCTTTGCACTGAGCCGCGAGAATCACGCCGTCGCTGGCATTCAGCAGAGCCGTCACCAGACTGCCGAGACCGGCCGGGGCATCGATGATCAGATAGTCGAAATGACCTCCAAAGCGCTTGAGAGTTGAGGCCAGCACACCATCCCTGGCCCAGCCTTCCAGCTGTAGAATCGCTTCCGGATGCGCAGTGCCGATCCCCATTATCGCCAACTTCTTCTCTTTGGTATAGAAGGCAACCTCGTTGATCTTGCACTCGCCGGACAGGTAATCATAGAGGCCTTTGTTGGTCTTTTTCCTGATATTGGTCGAAATCGTCATTCCCCCCTGAGGGTCAGCGTCCAGCAACAGAACACGCTCCCCCAAACGGCATAAACTGTAAGCGAAATTCAGAGCGGTTGTGGTTTTACCCACGCCACCCTTCTGACTCGCAACAGTTATTATTTTTCCCATAATTCTCGTCTCCTGAGTCCGTGGATCCTTTGACCTGGCAAAGGATTGGTGCATTATCCTGAATGACTTTTATTCAATCTTTTTTCTTCAGCGCCCGAATCAACAGCTGAACATTTGCCAGCAGATCACCGGGGAGCATAGCGACAAATTCGCTCAAACGTAACGGCAAGAGCTTGGCAAACTGAGCAATTTCTGCAGGAATCCCGCCAGGCGGCAAGCTCTCTAACAGCGGATCGTTTTTCGATAAAACCTGGAGTTCGGCACGCACTTCATCCAATGTCGCAGATGCGTCGAGGAGTGAATGCTGAATCCCCGCCGAGGTTCCGGCTGCGGTGTCCGGGGTGACATCGAAATGAACGGTGAACATCCCCTTTTCCAACAGTAACAGCCGCTGGAGAGCCTCTTCACCCTGGAACATCCCCTGCTTGATCGAGACGAACATCCCCCGGTCGACGATGATTTCGCCACGCATCTCCGGCAGTTTAATCAGCGCTGTTTTCCTACCGATATCGAGGGTCTGCAGCAGGTCGGCCAAGCCGATATCGTCAAGACTTCCCGACATGACACTTTCGAGATGCCGGTAACGACTGCTGCGCCGGATGGCCCCCTTGATCCTGGCGAACAGTTCGGCCCGGTCAAAGGGCTTGGTGATATAATCCTCGGCCCCCAGCTCCAGCCCCTTGATCTTCAGATTGGTCCGATTCAACGATGTCAGGTAAAGAACCTGAACATCTTTACCGGCCGGTGTTTTGCGCAAGGAATCGAGCATCTGAAAACCATCCATCTCCGGCATCTGAACATCCAGCAGAACGAGATCGGGCGGTTCGGCAAGAATCATCTCAAGGCCAAGCTTGCCGTTTTCAGCCGACCGCACTTCGAAACCGGCCAACGTCAGATATTCGCCCAGAACCTCATGGGTCGTCGGATCGTCGTCGACAATATAGATTTTATAGCTGCTCAATTGTTTTTCCTGTTCAGGTAAGAGATTACATCTTTCACCAGAGTCTGCATCTCCATATCGAGAATAGGCGTTTCCAGCACCTCAAAACACCCCACGGGCTCGGGAGCATTATCCTTTTGGGTCTGGATACCGATAATCAGTGTTTTGCTGCCGCAACCACGCAGGTCTGATTCCTCGACGAGCGCAGTGAATTCAGCCGTCAAATATTTGTTGGGAACAAAAACCAGCTCCGGATATTCAAAGTGCAGCATCCGTTGGACTTCGTCCAGACTGTGACACAGGTAACAGGTGATATCCTTGTTTTCGAGTGATAGATGCAGAATATCCTCAACGGCATTTTCCGGATCGTAAATCAACGCTGCCAGATCGGCTCCGGAGGCGACTTTACCACACCCGGGAAGAGTCACTGTAAAAGTACAACCACGATCGACGTTATTCGAGACATCCACGGTCCCTTCATGCATTTCGACATATCTTTTAACGATGTTCAGTCCAAGCCCAATGCCATGGGCGCGGGTGGAACGCGCCACTTTCTGGCGGACCTGGGCAAAGCGATCGAAAATTCCGGCGATGTCCTTCTCCGGAATCCCCGGCCCCTGGTCCGTAATATCGATAAATTCGTTCCCCTCCTCCTGACGGTAGGCAATCGAGATCTCCGATTCGTCCGGCGAGAATTTGATAGCGTTCGCCAACAGGTTGGTAAAAACCTGTTCCAGCTTGACCCGGTCGGCACGTAACGGCCGGGGGTTGGTCGCCAAGTTGCAACTCAATGCGATCTGTTTGCTGCCGGCCGAAGGGCGGATTGAGTCGACGCAACCGCGCAGCAAACGATCCATGCGCAAGCGTTCAGTCGCCAGATAAACCTGACCAGCCTCGGCCTTCTCCAGGTCGAGAAGGTCATCGATAAAGGAGCCCATTTTCTTTCCGGCCTCGATGATCTTGTCAACCTGTTCGGCCAGTTTCTCCTGAGAGAGGGAGCCCATGGTCTCTTTGATCAGCGCCGCGCGGCTGACAATCGCATGCACCGGTGACTTGAGGTCGTGCGAGGTGATTGCCATCAGCTCGCTTTTCAGGCGACTGGTCTCATTCAGGCGATGGTTGAGGTTGCGCAGGTTCTGCTCAAGCCACTTCTGCCTCGAGACGTCAAAAGCGCTGCCGATATACCCGAGAATGGTTCCATTGCTGTTACGCACGGAGGAAATGGAGATCATCACCGTAATCTCCTCACCGTTGCTTTTCCGGTTGAGAAGTTCGCCGGACCAGCTTCCCAGAGCCGGATCAAGCAACCGCTCCCACATGGTCTCGTAGAGTCGCGGCGCCTGACGCCCGGACTTGAGTATGCGCGGATTCTGGCCGATGACCTCGCTGGCCTGGTAGCCGTAAAGATTGAGAAAGGCCTGGTTGACGTTCAGAATGTTTCCTTCGGCATCGGTGATACAGATCGACACCGGAGTGGTCAGAAAATAGCGGAACAGGTACATCTGCTGTTCCAGCGTCCGCATCCTGCTGCTGATGTCGCGACAGAGGATTTCAAGCCCTTCCTCCCGCTTGAGAATCATCAGTTCGAGCGGGACACCGGCCAGAGTTTCCAGAACACAACAGGCGACATTTAACGGTTTGAGATATTGAACTTCGATTTTCAGCTCTTCCTGCTCTTCTTCAGCAAATAGCGTCAGAAAGCTGCCCGTGCTGAGCCCGGGAAAAAGGCTTGCCATCGAGGCATCGCCATAGAGAATCTGAAAATCTTCCTGGGTCACCACGCGATGGCATTTCTCCAGCGAGAAAAGCGTGAGCCCGAGATCCGTCATTTTACCCATGAAACATCACCTGTTTATTGTTCAACTCCGGCCAATCAGGCGCATCAGAGCTGCACTCGGCCGTCGTTTTTCTATCGTCTGACTGTATTTTCAGCGAGCAAATGCCCCTGACCAAAGTGTCCACTCCGGCCGGGGCATATTCTTCCAGTCTTTAGCTTTCAGGCCGGGATGTCGTAGCGCTCGGGCAGCAGATCGGTACCACAGGTCAATCCGGCAATCCAGCTGATAAACTTCTGGCTCAATTCGCGGTTCGGGAACATTGCCCCATGCTGCGGTGCGATCATCTCGATGTCAAGCTGGCGCACGGTATTGACCCAGGTCCTTACCGCGCGCGAATTGGCCATATAACGCTTGTGGAAACCCTCCATCGACGCCACGTGGGCGTCAAAATCTTCAACCATCGAATAATCGGTTTCGAGAGAGGCCCCCAGATCACCGGTGTAGAGAATCTTGGATACCGGATCGTAAAGATGGAAGTTCCCTGCCGAGTGGAGGTAATGCGCGGGAATAATCTTCAGCTCGGCACTCCCCAGCTGCAGGGTCATTCCAGCATCCGGAATCGGACGAATCCGCTCGACGACCAGTTCATCAACACCGAAGTGCGGGATAAAACGCATCCAGAGCGCCGACAGGTAGGCACTGGCGTCGGTCATCATCAGCCAGCCGTTTGCCGCGGCAATAATGTCTGGATCCTGATGCGAGAAGAAGATGTGCTTGAGGCCGGTCATCTTCATCTTCGCCGAAAGGATGGAGAACAGCTTGGTGTAAACC
>PKUG01000094.1 GCA_002869665.1 Desulfuromonas sp.
CCATCGTGCGTTTTGTGTTGCTCTTCTTCGATACCATAAGAGAGATGGTTCCGATATCCTTGCGCCGCTGGATTGCAGAACGCTTCGATTCCGAGATGGTCGTGCAGGAACAGACAAAAGGGGAGCGCCCCTCATTCGACCTGCTGCGAGCTGCGGTTAATCTGGTCGTCGCCAGTGCAGTAATCTCCTATGCGACGGCCAACAAACTGCCGCTGTCGACCACTTACGTCACCTTCATGGTTGCGATGGGGACAACCTTCGCCGACCGCGCCTGGGGCAGGGAAAGTGCAGTCTACCGCGTCACCGGAGTGCTGACGGTCGTTGGCGGCTGGTTCATGACGGCAGTGATCGCATTCACTTTTGCCGGCATCTGTGCCGCCATTATCTTCTACGCCAACGGTTTCGGTGTGCTGATCCTGCTCGTGCTTGCCGGCTGGCTGATCTATAACGCCCACCGCAAACACCGTCAGTTCGAAGCCCAGTCAGAGCAGCAGACGATCTTTAATCTCAAGACGGTTGATGACGCCAAAACCGCCATCGCCACAACCTTCGAGCATATGAGCCTGCTGCTGAAAGAGCAGGCGGACTCGATCGACAACGCGCTGGAGGCGACGTTCGCAGGCAGCTTCGACCGGATCGGCGTCGAACGCAAACGGCTGCACCGGTTCCAGCAATGGTCGAATATCATCAGCGCCAATATCTTCAAGGTGATGCGACTGCTGGCGCAAAAAGGGGTGCGTGTCAGCCACAGATACGCCCAGACCGTGCGCCGGCTGCAGAAGCTTTCCGACGGTCACCGCGATATCGTCCTGCGGGTCTATACCCACGTCGGCAACCATCACAAGGGGCTGCTGCCGGAACAGGTTGCCGAGTTACAACAGGTCCGCCATAAGCTGAAAACAATGCTGGTCGATGTCGCCGAACTGATCAGCCGCGGTGAGATCGCCAACATCACCATCATCGAAGAGCAGGACTGGAAGCTGCGCCAGCTGGCCGCCGAGCTCAACCTGAAGCAGGCCGAACGCATCACCAACAACATTTCGAAGACCCGCTTGAGCATCCTCTATTACGGCATCATCGGCAACGCCATGATGATCTCCAAACAGACCCTGGAGCTGCTCGAAATTTTCAACGAATCCTTTTCCGACCTGGAAGGGCTTTCCGACTGACCACCTGGTTACGCACGCTAAAAGCGGCGTCGTTTACAACCACACCCGATCTGCTCAACTCTCGCTCAAAGCCAGCTTGAGACCAAGGGCGGCGAAGATCGCGGCAAAGGTGCGCTGCAGGCGGGTGATGACTTTCGGCGCACCAGCAACCCGGCTGCGTACGGCGTTGGCCGAAAGCCCGTAGAGGATGAAGATCACCAGGGTCATGGCCATGAAGATCGCGCTGAGAACGATCATTTCAAGAATCGGCGTGGCGCTGCCCGGAGTGACAAAGAGGGGGATGAAGGCGAGAAAGAAGATCGACAGTTTGGGATTGAGGATGTTGATCAGAAATCCGCGCACAGCGATCCGGCGCAGGGAACTTTGTTGGTCCGGGGCATCGAAACAGAGACCACCCGTTTCGCGCCACATCTGCCAGGCGAGGTAGAGCAGGTAGGCCGCGCCGAGATACCTGACACATTGAAACGCCAGCGCACTCATATGCAGCAGGGCGGACAGCCCAAGGACACAGGCGGCGAGATGCGGCAGAATCCCCAGCGTACAACCACAGGCTGCGGCAACGCTGGCCCGACGCCCAAGAACCAGGCCGTTTGAGACGGTGTAGATCACCCCGGTTCCGGGAATCAGGACAACAATCAACGAGGTCAGCAGAAATTCTCCGCTCGGCATGGGACTCTCCTTAAGCAGATCAGATGGCAAGCTGCGAAAAAACGACAGCTCAATCGATTCTCGGGAATCAGGGCAAAATCGGCCGCCGCAGAATCAGCCGGTAGTCATCGACAAGCTGCCGGGTAGCGCCAAACTTGATGATGGTTTCGCGGATGGTCACATCAGTCGTCAGGTCCTCCAGTCCCTGCCGCCGCATCTGCTCCCAGTAGGGGCGCAGATCGATACACTGGTCCTGAGAAAAACCGTCGAGGGTGATCCATTGCGGCGGCTCGCCATCCCCTTCCGCATGAAATTTACTCCCCAGCGACCTGCCATCACGATCGAGCGAGAGCAGCTCAACCTGATAGAAGAGAGAGGTCTTGACCGGCGCTCCTTGCAACGGGAAGAGCCACCCCAGCAACTTTTTCATCGTCCCCTCTACCAGGAATAGCCGTTCAACAACAGGCGCACACGCACACCATCCTCATCGTAAACCCGGCAGGTGTCGCACCAGGGGCAGGGGGCTTCCCCGCTTGAGGTGCTGCGAAAACGTTCAACCGGCACTCCGAGTTCGACGAGCCGGCTCTTGACCTCACTGACATAACGCCACCCTTTGCTCATGTTGTATTGCTGGGAACCGGCGGCGGAAGTCCGCCCGCACAGTTCCAGAGCCAGCGCCGAACGTGACTCTTCAAGATAGCGATAGAAGGTCGCAACTGTCTGCAATTGCACTTCAGCTGCGGGGGTGATCTGCCCCTCGCTGGTAAAGGGGAGAAACAGCGGCGCGCTGAACCCCTCGGCCGCCAGCAGCTTCAATTGAAACGGGGTGCAACTGCCGCGGATGATCGCCGCAAGCAGGGCCGGATATTCATTCTCGTAGAGGAATTCCGACTCCGGGACGGGGAGTGGAAAGCGCAGCGAGCCGGGAAGCGCTTCGCCGCTTTGACGCAGCCCTGGCGCCAGCGGTTCAAAAACCAGTTCCGGCTCATCCGGCAGCCCGACAATACGGACCAGCCCCGGCAGGTCTTCGTAGTCACAGCGGCCACCGACAATCGGCCCGGCGCAGGCACTCAGGAATGTCAGCAACAGCAGCAGCGGAAGAAGGGTTCGCAGCATAACAGCCTCGACCGGCAAGCGGTCTGATGGAAGAAGAAAAGGCTGCCGGGTTGCGGCAGCCTTCATTCAAATGAACCTTGTGCTTACTCGACCGTGACGCTCTTGGCCAGGTTACGCGGCTGATCGACGTCGGTCCCTTTCAGCACAGCGATATGGTAGGCGAGCAGTTGCATCGGCACCGAAGTCAGGATCGGCAGCAGATCGTCGCTGGTTTCCGGCACCTGGATCAGGGCCGCAACCTTCTCCTCCAGCCCGGCGTCGGGACCGCTGGCAACGGCGATGACTTTGCCACCGCGGGCACAAACCTCCTCCATGTTGGAGACGACCTTATCGTAGGTCGCGTTGCGCGGCGCCAGCACCACAACCGGCAGGTTCTCATCGATCAGGGCGATCGGGCCGTGCTTCATCTCCCCGGCCGGGTACCCTTCGGCGTGGATGTAGGAGATCTCTTTAAGCTTGAGCGCGCCCTCCAGGGCAATGGGGTACTGGTTACCGCGGCCGAGGTAGAGGAAATCGCGTGCGTGCATGAACTCCTTGGCGATCTGTTCAATTTCGGCATCAAGTTCCAGGGCCTCTTCCAGCTTGCGCGGCAGAGCGAGCAGCTCCTGGACCTGGGCGCGGCAGTCGTCGGCGCTCAACACCCCGCGGGCCCGCCCGAGCTTGAGAGCAAAGAGGTAGAGAGCGATCAACTGGGTCGTGAAGGCCTTGGTCGAGGCGACGCCGATCTCCGGCCCGGCATGGGTGTAGATGACCCCGTCACTCTCGCGGGCAATGGAGGAATCGACGACGTTGCAGATACAGACTGCGCGCCCCCCCTTCCCCTTCGCCTCACGCAGGCCGGCCAGGGTGTCGGCGGTTTCGCCGCTCTGGCTGATCAGCAGGGTCAGGCTGTCCTTGCCGACGATCGGGTCGCGGTAGCGGAACTCGCTGGCGATATCGATCTCCACTGGAACCCGGGCGAGTTTCTCGATGTAAAACTTACCGACCAGGCCGGCATGCCAGGAGGTCCCACAGGCGATGATGAAGACCTTGTCCAGCCCCGCCAATTGCTGATCATCGAGGCCGAGATCCTCGAGATAGACATCCCCCTCGTCCCCCTGCAGACGGCCGGCAATGGTATCGGCCAGGGCCCGCGGCTGCTCATGGATCTCCTTGAGCATGAAGTGACGGTAGCCCCCCTTTTCAGCCATCAGCGGGCTCCAGGTGATCGTCCGGCTCTGCTTGACCAGCGGTTGCCCGGCCAGGTCGGTGATCTTCATCTGTTCCGGGGTGAAGACGGCAATCTCTCCATCTTCGAGGAAGATCATCTCGCGCGTGTGGGAGAGCATCGCCGGTATGTCGGAGGCGACGAAGAACTCCCCGATCCCCTGGCCGATGACCAGCGGGGCGCCCTGTTTGGCGGCGATCAGCTTGTCCGGTTCGTCCTGGCAGAGGATCGCCACGGCGTAGGCCCCTTCGGCTTCGCCGAGAGCCGCGCGCACTGCAGCTTCGAAATTACCGATCCGGCGGTAGTGGTCCTCGACCAGGTGGGCGATGATCTCGGTGTCGGTCTCCGATTTGAAGTTGTGCCCGGCAGCGGCCAGCCGCGCCTTGAGCTTGAGATAGTTCTCGATAATCCCGTTATGGACGACAACGATCGCGCCGGCCTTGTGCGGATGAGCATTGATCTCGGACGGCCGACCGTGGGTCGCCCAGCGGGTGTGTCCGATACCGCGCGTCCCTTCGGCGGGGCGCTCGTGAAGCAGCTTCTCCAGGTTGAGCAGCTTCCCCTCGGCCCGGCGGATCTGCGTCTCTCCCTTCTCCAGGGTACAGATTCCGGCAGAATCGTAGCCGCGGTATTCAAGCCGCCGCAACCCGTCAATGATGATGGGCGAGGCCTCCTGCTGACCAATATAGCCGACTATTCCACACATAAGCGCCCTCTAGTCTTCCGATTTTTTCTGCTTGCGCAGACGCCAGCCGTCGATCACCCGCTGGTTGCTCCGCGAGAGGGCCAGGGCGTTGGCGGGAACATCCTTGGTGATCGTCGAACCGGCTGCAATCAGGCTGTTGCGGCCGATGGTCACCGGGGCGACGAACTGGGTGTCGCTGCCGATGAAGACATCATCCTCGATGATCGTCTTGTACTTGTTGACGCCATCGTAGTTGCAGGTGATGGCCCCGCAGCCGAAGTTGACGTTGCGGCCGACCTCGGCATCACCGACGTAGGTCAGATGACTGGCCTGCGAACCTTCGCCGAAGACCGCCTTCTTGGTCTCGACGTAGTTGCCGATCTTGTTGTTACCACTGAGTACGGTACCGGGGCGCAGGTGGGCCATCGGGCCGATCTTGCAGGCCGGGCCGACTTGCGATTCCTCGATGGCCGAACCGGCCTTGAGATGCACGCCGTCGCCGATCTGCGAGTCGACGACAACCACGCCGGTCTCGATGATACAGTTTTTGCCGATCGATGTTTTGCCGCGCAGGTGAACATTGGGGTGCAGTTGCGTGTCGACACCCAGCTCAACCCCGTTGTCGATGTAGACCGTGGTCGGATCGGTCATCGAGATCCCGGCGTACATCAGGTCGGAATTGATCTTCCAGCGCATCAGCACCTCGGCCTCGGCCAGTTGGCAGCGATCGTTGACCCCCATCACCTCGGTCGGATCGGCAACGCACAGCGCACGGGTCGTCTTGCCCGCAGCAACGGCGGCAGCGACCACGTCGGTCAGGTAATATTCCCCCTGGGCGTTGTTCTTGTTCAGCCCGCGCAGGGCAGAAAGTACAAAAGCCGCATCGAACATATAGGTGCCGGTGTTGATCTCGGTGATCTCACGCTGCAGATCGGTGGCGTCGCGCTCTTCGACAATCCCCATCACCTGCTCGCCGTCACGGATGATCCGGCCGTAACCGTGCGGATTGGGCATCTGCGCCGTCAATACGGTGACCACGGCTTTCTCGCGGGCATGAAAATCGCGCAGGTGTTCGATGGTTTCGGTCTTGAGCAGCGGCACATCACCGCAGAGCAGCAGCAGCGGTCCGCTGTAACCACGCAGGGAATCTGCCGCGCACATCAGGGCATGGCCGGTCCCGAGCTGGTCGCTCTGGACCACCCAGGTCAGATCGGGCGAGGAGAAGCGCTCGCGCACCACGTCGGCACCATGACCAACAACCACCTTGAGTTGGCGAAAGTCCGCCTGTCGGGCCGCTTCGAGAGGGTAATAAAGCATCGGTTCGCCGCACAACGGGTGCATAACCTTGGGCAGCGTCGACTTCATTCGCGTTCCTTTTCCTGCGGCCAGAATGACGGCCGCCAAACCTTTATTCATAGCAGATCCTTTTATTTATCCGGTTGAAATCAAAGGATTGATTATCCTGAATGCGCAGTGGGCAAGTCAACCGAAACCGAGAGAAAAATGACACCGACCGCCCTGATGAGAGATTTACATTGTGAACGCCCTCACGTATAGTTTCCAACTTGAGGTTGAGCTATGGATGATAAAACCAGACTGGCCCACGAGCTGGACGACATACAGAACGAGCTGAAAGAGCTGGAAATACGCTACGAGCAGTATTTCACCGGGATCGAGCGCCGTGAGCCGCAGAGAGACCGGGACGTGATCGCCCGCCGCCTGCGTCAGTTCACCAACCGCCACATCACCTGTACCGACCTGAAGTTCCGCTACCAGAGTATGGCCACCCGGTTCATGACTTATTGTCGCTACTGGGACCGCATCCTCCGCGAAATGGATGAAGGGCGCTACCATCGTCATATCGCCAAACTCAAACCGCAAGCGGAGGACACTCCTCTGGCGCCCCCCAAGCCCCCCGAAGCGGCAGCAGCCCCGACCCCGTCTGAGGCCGAACTGATCCGTAAAGAACTCGGCAACGCCCGCAAGTCTCTGGGACTCAACGGAATGCCGAGCCTGGAAAAAGTGAGCTCCTACCTCAACCAGCAGCGCGAAAAGATCCGTGAGCGCTATGGCGACAAGCCGATCCGTTTCAGCGTCGGCATCAAGGATGGCAAGCCGTTCATCAAGGCCAGCATGAAACGCTGATTGCCTATGCAGATCAAGATCGCCACCCTGCATGTCAGGGACTCTGCTCAGGCCGTCCCCCTCGCCGCCGGCAACCTGAAAGCCCGCCTCCCCCGGGAACAACAGCCCCACACCGAACTGATCGACCTGTTCCCCGAGCAATCGGACGCGGAGATCTGCAGCGAACTGCTGAGTGGCGCCCCCGACCTTATCGCCTTCCCCCTCTACGTCTGGAATCGTGAACAGATCTTGCGTCTCTGCCGCAGCCTGAAGCAAACACAGCCGGAGATCTTTCTGCTCGCCGGCGGCCCCGAAGCCAGCGCCGACAGTCTGAAGGTAATCGTTGAAGGGGAGCTCGACGCTGTGATCCGCGGCGAAGGGGAAGAAGCTTTCACCGAACTGGTTCGTCGCCTGGGTAAAGACGAACCGCTGGCGGGAATCCCCGGCCTGGTCCTGGCCGAAGCTAAGCGAGAAAGCGCGGCGACCTCCTGCCCCGATCTCGCCAAGCTACCGTCCCCCTGGTTGACCGGCACCCTGCCGTTAGAGGATGGTTCCGGCGTGCTCTGGGAAGTCGCCCGCGGCTGCCGCTTTAATTGTGCCTTCTGTTACGACGCCAAGGGGCAGAGCGGCGTCCGGCCGCTGCCGCTCGAACGCCTGCGCCACGAGCTCGAACTCTTTGCCCGCAGCGGTGTCAGCCAGGTCTGGGTCCTCGACTCGACCTTCAACGCCCCGGCAGAGCGTGGCAAGCAACTGCTCAAGCTGCTGGCCCGGGTCGCCCCGGAAATCCATTATCACATCGAGGCCAAGGCCGATCTTCTCGACGACGCGACCATCCGCCTGCTCGCGCCGCTCTCCTGCTCGGTCCAGATCGGTCTGCAGTCGGCCGACCCCGAGGTCCTCAAACCACTGCACCGCAATCTCGATCATCGCCAGATGGAGCAGGTCCTCGGCAAGTTATCTCGCGCCGGGATCACCTTCGGCCTCGACCTGATTTACGGCCTGCCAGGGGACAACCACGCCGGTTTTGTCCGCAGCCTCGATTTCGCCCTGCACCAGCAGCCGAACCAGCTCGACATCTTCCCCCTGGCCGTGCTGCCGGGGACCGAGCTGTTCGAAGAGCAGGCCCGCTACGGCATCCAGGGTGCTCCACGCCCGCCGTACCTGATTCAGGAGAACGCCGGCTACCCGCCGAAAGAGATGGCCGCCAGCCAAAAACTCGCTGCCGCGACCGATATCTTCTACAACCGCGGCCGGGCAGTCGGCTTTTTCCTGCAGCTCTGCCGCGCGCTGCGCTGTGCGCCACAGGAGTTCCTGTCAGGCTTCGGTGCCTGGCTTGAAAAGCAGAAGAAGATTTCCGCCACGCGCCTGCTCGACATCGAAAGCTGGCACCCGCGGGAAATTCTGCCGCTCCAGCTCGACTATTCCGGAGCCAAGCTACGCGAGAAAAAACTGACGAAACTGCTGCCGGTCGCCGAAGATCTGATCGCCTACCATTTCTGCTGTGCCGAGGTTCTGCTTGCCGAAGACTGTCTGCTGGCCGCACAGGTTCCGGACGACAGAACTCTGCTGCAAACAGAATGGCGGCTCAACCCCGGGGTACTGCGCCGACGCTTCAATCACCCGCTTGAAGGGCTCGAGGAACTCGGCGGCGAATCTCTGGAGGAGATCGCCCGCCACCTGCCACGGGAAACCGAAGAGGTCATCTTCCTGCGCCGCGGGGGAGAACTGATGATCGAAGCGATCGCCGAGGAATTCGCCCACCTGCTGGAGCGGGCCGAGAAACCCGCCCCGGGAAGCGAATTAAGCGCCGGGCTACCGAAACGCACGGCCCTGGAGCTGCTGCGCTTCGCCGTCGGCGAAGGAGTGCTGATTCACTGAGGAAAACATAAAGCCCCCCTCGGCACTTCTGAGAATAATTCTTGTTATTGATTCCGCCCCCAAAACAAAAAACCCCGGACATGTTGTCCGGGGTTTTTTCACTCAACGAAGTACTCGAATGGTTTGTAAATCAGGCGACTTTCGCCACATCGCGCAGGTAACGCGGCCGCTCGACAATGAAATTAACGATCTCTTTGACTTCGGGAACGCGTCCGGCAATCCGGACCTCATCGTCGATCAACAGCGCCGGAACAACGTAGATACGGTTGTCGATCATCTTGCGCGAATCACTGAACTGATGGACTTCAGCTTCAACACCGAGCACATCAAGTGCCTGGCGAACATTCTCGACTGTGCCTTGGCAAGCTTCCGGCTGACCGGGTTTACAGAGTATATCAATACGCATGGTTAGCCTCCTCGTTTGGATTGACGCTGCTATTTATTACCATTTTTGTCACATTATAATCGTACTAAATAAATTCGCAAGCTTTTTCATCTAATCCCGACAAGAAAAGTCAAGTACCGACCTCAATTTTCAAGCTGTCATTCTCCAGGCCAACCATAATCCGCCCCCCTTCGCTGACGCCACCGGCGATCAACTGACGGCCGATACCGGTTTCCAGCTCATGCTGAATGAAGCGTTTGAGCGGCCGTGCGCCATAGACCGGGTCGTACGCGCTCGTGGCGATAAAATCGCAGGCCGCTTCGCTCA
>PKUG01000015.1 GCA_002869665.1 Desulfuromonas sp.
TGGGTGTGGATCTTCACCGCCGTCGAACATTGGAACGCCGAATGCGTTGGCTGGCACGTTTGCAAAAAGGGTGATCGCTATGCCGCTCTGCAGCCGCTATCCATGGCATTGAACAACCTCTACGGAGGCGTACAGGCCGGAGTTGCCAGAGAACTGACCCTGCGGATGGGTCATGGCACCCAGTACCTCTCGGATCATTTTCTGAACCAGGTGAAGTTCTGGGGAATCGTTCCCAGCTTCGCCTTCGTTGCGGAACCCCAAACCAACGGAGTTGCCGAACGTTTTAACCGAACGTTGAAAGAGCAAGCCATCTACGGTCCTGTTTTCCGCAGCGTAGAGGATGTCCGCGAAGCTGTAGGGACCTTCGTGGACCGTTACAACCGTGAGTGGCGCGTTGAGAAAAACGCCTTCAAATCGCCCTCTGAAATTCGCCATGATTGGCAAGAAAATCGTCAGGCTGCGTAAGCCAAACTTGTGTCCAGGGAACCGGTTCCGATACATGACCAGTTCCTTTTCTGATGGGTGGGTATTTTAGTGTAGGAGAAATGATGAACAGGAGTTGTTTCGCTTACTTTCACCTTCCGGCTTAAGACAATTACCCCGAAGACCTACCGATCCTGCCTCACATCCTTTTCCCTTCGGTCAATGAGATCAAAAAAGCTCTCATGCTTCATTGCGTAGAGCTTTTCGGAAATAACGTCTTTTATGATTTCGGCGTGTTCAACCTTTCCACCGTTGATTAAATATTCTGAGTAAAACTTCAAAAAACCATACTCACCCGGCAATTCGCTTTTGAGTTTTTCGATGGCATCCTCGGGTAAATGCCAGTGACTTAGAATGCCCTCCGCAGTTATGTAGAAAACAGCGTAATGCCCATCCCAGTCATCAGGATTTTTGTGTTGGGATAACCAGCCATCTTTCTCCTCCGGGACCGTACAGATCACCCCAAAGGTTCCTTCGACGGAATATGAATTCACACTTTCAAAGTTCGATTTAATTCTGACAATTTCCGCCCGACGAAATCTTCCTTCAAAGTCTATTTTTTCGAAATCCGACTTTTCTTCCTCTTCTGGCCATTGGCGTACGAGTTCTCCCAAGAGGTTAAATTCCCAACGCTTTCTGCATGACCAACTATCCGAGATATTGACAGGGATCTCTTCAATTTCATGACGAAAATTCAGCAAATCATCAGCTGAATGGTCATCATCCTCAAGGCACCTCAAGAACTCTCTCGCATTTTCAAAACTGTCGAAAAATGCCTCTTCGTCAACCCGCCTCAAAGAGCTTTCATCAATCAAATATTGTCTTGCTACGAATACAGTTTTCAAAGATTGTCCCCTACTGAATGCCTGGATGGTGGCAGACATCTTCGAACAATGTCCTCAAGATTATCTTTTATTCAGATCACAAATTCATTGCTTAAGATTATTTTTCTCGCTTAGAAGTTTGCAAATTCGATTCAGATTTTCATTCATCTTTTTCATCTCATCCAGCTGCTCATTCAACCTTTGTGTCGTTTCAATCATGTATTTTTTGCTGCTACCGATACCTGACTTTTTCACGAAGGCAGCCCAAATCACGATTAGTAAAATAATCGGCCCCCAAGATATGATCATTTCAAAAATAAAATTTGATTCTGATTCCATGCTTCCTCCTCAGGCTTAAACCCTGACTCAAAATTGTAAAAGATGCCGCAAAATCCAAAACGGCGTGTAGACAAAAAAACCACCCGTGATTCACCGCGGATGGTTTTTGTTCGTATCGTCTATCTCCCCCCGGATTCGGATACCTGCGTTAAGTTGTCTGCCGCCAATCTAGCCCAGAACTGCAGGTCTGTCAAAAAGAATGCCGACCAAAGGCTTGCTCCCTTTGCGACCTAATCGAAAGACACGGTTTTCTCGTGCCGCTGTTAAGAAATCAGGATTTCCCCCAGATGGAGACAGGCATTTTCCCAAAAACTGAAATCTCCCTTCGCTGCCAATCCTCCTCTACTTTACAAAAAGTTCCGTTATTACTTCACTTTTCCTGTCAAAAGCAATTCGGTGCAAATATTGCGTATATTACTTCAAATGGTATCCTGATATTCACATCCAATTCCCTTTACAATCGAGCTATTTATGGCCAGAGACTGCATAAACCTCGACTATCTCATTCATAATATTCTCAGCGATCCGCCTGATAGCGGCTACGCCTACAAATCTATCCTCGACAGCATTGCCGACGGGGTTATCTCCCTCGATCTGGAACGCAAAATCACCTCCGTCAACCGTGCGGCAGAAAAGCTTATCGGCTATTCCCGCACTGAGGTTGTCGGGCGCTACTGTCATGACGTGCTGCATTCCGACTTCTGTGAAAATAACTGCCCGGTTAAAGAGGCTCTGACCAGCGGCTGTTCCGTCGTGAACCGGGAATGCGAAATGACGGACAGTCATCAGCACAAAGTTCCCATTTCCGTAACTGCGTCGGTACTGCGTGATAATACGGGGCAGGTGATCGGGGCGGTCAAAACCTTTAGGGATTTGTCGAGCCTGTTCTCGACCCACGAGGAGGAACGACAGGATTGCTGCCTTGAAGGCATCTACAGTCGCAGCCCGCTGATGCACTGTCTGTTCGAGATCCTGCCGGACCTTTCCGCCAGCGACGCCACGGTTCTCATCAGCGGCGAAAGCGGTGCCGGCAAGGAACTGTTCGCCAGGGCGATTCACCGCTTGAGTCCGCGGCATGCCAAACCGATGGTGACGATCAACTGCGGTGCCCTGCCCGAAAACCTGCTTGAGGCGGAGATCTTCGGCACAAAACGGGGGGCGTATACCGGCGCCTTTGAAGATCGCCCGGGGCGTCTTGAACAGGCCCAAGGGGGTACCCTGTTCCTCGATGAGATCGGTGATCTGCCGCTCCCGCTTCAGGTCAAACTGCTGCGCGTTCTTGAAAACCGGGAATATCAGCCCCTCGGGGCAACGCAATTAAAGAAAGCGGATGTACGCTTTCTTGCCGCCAGTAACCGCAAAATTTCGACCATGGTCGAAGAAGGCTCTTTCCGCCAGGATCTGTATTACCGCATCAATGTGGTCAGTCTCACGATCCCGCCCCTGAGAAAACGTAAAGAGGATATCCCCTTACTGATCAACCTCTTCATCGACCAGTTGAACAAGGAATATCACAAGAAAGTCAGCCGCTTTACGCGAGCCGCCTTGCAACCGCTGATCAACCATGACTATCCAGGCAATGTCCGGGAACTCCACAATCTGATCGAGCAGATTGTTGTCCTCGCTCATGACGGCGAGATCACCCCGGACCAGTTGCCACAGCACTTCCAGCCCCACAAGCTACCGGACACCTCCTCACGCCGTGGAGTTCCGACCGCCGAGGAACTCCGCTCGACCCTGGAACGCTTCAACGGCAATCGGCAGCTGACGGCCCAGGAATTCGCCGTTGACCGAACAACCATCTGGCGCTGGATCAAGCGCCTCAAGCTTGAAGACTGTTCCAGTCACTGAACGAAAAAAAGCCCCCGGCGTTTCCGCCGGGGGCTTTTGGTTTTGCTCTGCGTGAACCGAATTATTCTTTGCCGGTGCCGCAGTCAGCCGAAAGTTCAGCCAGTTTCTTGTACAGGTCGTAACGGGTTGCCGTTTCCTTCGCCGAGGCGGCCAGAAGTTCTTCGGCCTGCTCGGGGTTGGCTTTCTTGAGCACGCGGAAACGGTTCTGGTTGTTGGCGAATTCCTCGAAGCTGATGCTCGGAGCCTTGCTGTCGAGTTGCAGCGGGTTCTTCCCTTCAGCAGCAAGACGCGGGTCGTAGCGGAACAGCGGCCAGTGACCGCAGGCAACGGCTTCCTTACAGTTGTCGATCGCCTTGGTCATGTTGATACCGTGAGCGATACAGTGGCTGTAAGCGATAATCAGCGACGGACCATCGTAGGCGTCGGCTTCGATCATGGCCTTGACGACCTGGGCGGGGTTGCTCAGGGCGACGCGGGCAACGTAGATGTTGCCGTAGGTCATGGCGATCATCGACAGGTCTTTCTTCGGCATCTGCTTACCGCCGGCAGCAAACTGGGCAACCGCACCGATCGGGGTCGACTTGGAGGCCTGACCACCGGTGTTGGAGTAAACCTCGGTGTCGAGAACCAGAGCGTTGACGTTGGCGCCGGAAGCGAGGACGTGGTCCAGACCACCGTAACCGATGTCGTAGGCCCAACCGTCACCACCGTGGATCCAGACCGACTTCTTGACCAGATAGTCGGCATCTTTCCCCAGCGGCTTGGCGGTTTCGTGGGTACAGGCAGCGAGGATCTTCTTCAGCTTGGCCACGCGGCCGCGCTGAGCTTCGATTTCAGCCTGGGTGTCCTGGGCCGAAGCGAGGATCTCTTTCTTCAGCTCTTCGGTGCCTTCACAGGCCTTGCAACCGCAATCGATGTTGCTCTCGAGCAGCTCGCGGGCATACTCGGTGGTCTTGTCGATCGCCAGCCGGAAGCCGTAACCGAACTCGGCGTTGTCTTCGAACAGCGAGTTGCTCCATGCCGGNNGGTCCGAGGCCGTCCTTACGGGTCGACCAAGGCGTCGTCGGCAGGTTACCACCGTAGATCGAGGAACAACCGGTGGCGTTGGCGACGACCATGCGGTCACCGAACAGCTGGGAGCAGAGCTTGACAAACGGGGTCTCGCCGCAACCGGCACAGGCACCGGAGAATTCGAACATCGGTGGCAGCAGCTGGCTGCCCTTGAGGGTCGCACGGTTGAAGAGCGCCTCGTCGGTCTCGGGCAGGGCGAGGAAGAAGTCGAAGTTGGCAGCTTCGGCGGTACGCAGCGCCGGCTGCGGGGTCATGTTGATCGCCTTGACACCTTCTTCGGTCTTGCTCTTGGCCGGGCAGTTGTAAACACAGGCGCCGCAACCGGTACAGTCCTCAACGGCAACCTGGAGGGAGAACAGCTTACCTTCGACATCCTTGCCCTTGGCCGGGCCGGACTTGAAGGTTTCAGGTGCGCCGGCGAGTTTGTCGGCGTCGTAGATCTTCATGCGGATCGCGGCATGCGGACAGACGAAGGAGCAGATACCGCACTGGATACAGAGGTCTTCTTTCCAGGCCGGAACGTTGACGGCGATGTTCCGCTTCTCGACAGCAGCAGTCGCGGTCGGGAAGGTCCCATCGGCCGGCATGGCCGACATCGGCAGCTTGTGACCGAGGCCGTCGATGATCGGGCCGAGGGTCTTCTGAACGGTCTCGCTGTAACCGGCCCACTGGCCGACCTTCATCTCGATGGCGCTGTCAGCGGTCGCCGGGACAGTCACTTCGGAGATGTTCTCAAGCGCGACGTCAACCGCCTGCTTGTTCATGTTGACGACCTTTTCACCAGCTTTGCCGTAGGACTTGACGATAGCGTCCTTGATCTCGGCAATGGCCTGCTCCAGCGGAATAATGTTGGAGATCTTGAAGAAAGCAGTCTGCATGATGACGTTGATACGGGGACCGAGGCCGATCTTCTCGCCCAGGTGAACACCATCGATAACGTAGAACTTCATCTTCTTGTCGATGATTTGCTGCTGAACCTTCTTCGGCAGCTGCGCCCAGACTTCGTCCTTGGTGAAGGGTGCGTTCAACAGGAAGGTAGCGCCTTCCTTGGCGTTGTTGAGCATGTCGTACTTCTCGAGGAAGGAGAAGTTGTGGCAGGCCACGAAATCGGCTTCCTCTTTACCGAGCAGGTAGGTCGACTTGATCACCTGCTTGCCGAAGCGCAGGTGCGAAGTGGTCATGCTGCCGGCCTTCTTGGAGTCGTAGACGAAGTAGGCCTGAACTTCGTTGTCGGTGGTGTCACCGATGATCTTGATCGAGTTCTTGTTGGCGCCGACGGTGCCGTCGGACCCGAGGCCGTAGAACATGGCGGCATAACCGTCGAAGGGAACCTTATAGTTCTCGTCGAAAGCGAGGCTCTGGCCGAGAACGTCATCCTCGAAACCGACGATGAAGTGGTTCTTCGGCTTGTCCTGCAGCATGTTGTCGAGAACGGCCTTACACATACCGGCGTTGAACTCGAAAGAACCGAGGCCGTAACGGCCGCCGACGATCGACGGGTAACCGGCAAAGGAAACCAGCCCTTCAGTCATCCCTTCGCCGATTGCAGTACGCACCGCCTGGTAAATCGGCTCGCCGATGGAGCCCGGCTCCTTGGTACGGTCGAGGACGGTAATCTTGCGGACGCTCTCCGGCAGGGCCTTGCAGAACTGCTCGATCGGGAACGGCAGGAACAGGCGCAGCTTGATCAGGCCGACTTTCTCGCCCTGGCCGGCCAGGTAGGCAACCAGCTCTTCCATCGCCTCGCAACCGGAACCCATCATGACAACAACGCGCTCGGCCTGCGGATGACCGACATAATCGACCAGGTTGTACTGGCGGCCGGTCAGGGCGGCGAACTTGTCCATCTGCTCCTGAAGGATGCCCGGAACTTTGACATAGTAGGGGTTAACGGTCTCGCGACCGATGAAGTAGACGTCGGGATTCTGAGCGGTTCCGCGCAGGACCGGATGATCCGGGGAGAGACCACGGGCGCGATGGGCGGCGACCAGGTCGTCGTTGATCATCGCCTTCATGGTCTTCTGATCCAGCTCCTCGATCTTCTGAATTTCGTGCGAAGTCCGGAAACCGTCGAAGTAGTGGAGGACCGGAATACGGGATTCGAGGGTGGTCGCCTGAGAGATCAGGGCGAAGTCCATGACCTCCTGAACATTGTTGGAGCAGAGCATGGTCCAACCGGTCTGGCGGCAGGCCATGACGTCGGAGTGGTCACCGAAGATCGACAGTGCCTGGGCGGCAATGGCACGGGCCGAAACATGGAAAACCGTCGGGGTCAGTTCGCCGGCGATTTTGTACATGTTCGGGATCATCAGCAGCAGACCCTGTGACGCGGTAAAGGTCGTGGTCAGCGAGCCGGCCTGAAGCGCACCGTGAACGGCACCGGCGGCACCGCCTTCCGACTGCATTTCAACAACCTTGGGGATGGTTCCCCAGATGTTCTTCTGACCCACGGCGCTCTTGGCGTCAGAAATTTCACCCATAACCGAAGACGGGGTAATGGGGTAGATGGCAATAACCTCGTTGGTCGCATGAGCAACATGCGCCGCGGCGGAATTACCGTCTGTACAAACCATTTTACGAGACATGCATACCTCCTTGTACAATCCTTTTGAATGTGGCGGTTCCAATATTGGACCCAGATAAACGACCCTTGATATGCGAGACACAACTTGTGAGTGTGACCGATGGTTCCTTCAAAATTAAAATTCACGACGCCCGAGCACGGCCTGCTGGACCGTACCGGCATCTATGTATTCCAGATCGCTGCCGGAGGGGATACCGTGCGCCAGCCGCGTCACCCGCACCCCGTTCTGTTTACAGAGATGTGCGATATAGAGGGCTGTCGCTTCACCTTCGACACTGAAATTGGTCGCTATGATGATCTCTTCGACCGATTCTTCAGTGATGCGCTGCATCAACTCGGCGATCTTCAGATCGTCCGGTCCGATACCATCCAGCGGCGACAAAGCCCCATGGAGGACATGATAGGACCCGTCATAGGCCCGACTGCGTTCTATCGCCAGCAGATCCTGCGGCTCCTGGACAATGCAGAGCCGGCGGCGGTCCCGCTGGGGATCGGCGCAAATCGAACAGAGTTCTCCTTCAGCAATATGAAAACAGCTGCGGCAGAAACCAACCTTGCGCCGCAGCTCCAGCAGAGCCTCGGCGAGGGCGGTGACATCCTGCTCGTTGGTACGCAACAGATGAAATGCCAGCCGGGTCGCCGTTTTCCTGCCTATCCCCGGGAGTTTGCTCAATTCAGCTTCCAATCGGGTGAACGCCGGCAGAGAGCCTAGCATAAAATCTCTCCTGAATTCAACAAGTTAAGTATCATTAAAGAATTTCAGGGGGCGTAAAAAAATAACCCCGTTTTTTGGGATTTTCTGGTCTATTGGTCAGACCAAAAAGAACTCTACCACGCAAATCGGCCAAAAAACAACTTTTTTCCTGCACAGGGCGCAGATAGAAAAAGGGGCGGACTCAAAGAATCCGCCCTGGCGATTATGCTGTAAAACGATTTTTCAGTATACCGAAATGAACGCCTAAAACAGCCCGGGAAGGTTCATGCCGCCGGTGACCTTGCCCATCTCGGCCTGGACCATGTCCTGGCTCTGCTTGATCGCCTCGTTGACCGCCGCCAACACCAAGTCCTGAAGCATTTCAACATCTTCGGGATCGACAACCGCTTTTTCGATCTTCAGTTCGAGCAGCTGCTGCTTGCCGTTGACACGGGCGGAGACCATGCCACCACCGGCCGAGGCCTCGACCTCGCGGCTTTCCAGTTCCTGTTGTACACGGGCAATGCGGGCCTGCATCTGCTGGGCCTGCTTCATAATGTTTCCGAGTCCTTTTGCCATCAGTTTTCCTCCATTTTTATTCAGACGAATCCCTTATCGATCGCCCTGATTGTTTCGATGTCCCCGCCAAAGATATCCAGCGCCGATTTGACCAGCGGATGTTCCAGAGCATTCTGACGCAATTTCTTCTCGCGATCGCTCTCTTTTCGAACCCGCTCTTCATGCAGCGACAGCGGCGCATTCTCGCCACCGTTCACCTGTTCGATCTCGACCCGGACCTCCGTGGCGAAATAATCGGTCGCCAAATCCTGAATCGCCTGACGCATATCGGCATCGGCCAGGTAGTGGAATTTTTTCGGCAGGCCGATCCGCAGACGCGGCAGTTCCAGCTGCAGCGGGCTCGACTGTTCAAGCAAGGCGAGAACCCGCGGCCGACGCCGACTGCCAACATATGCGACCAGCCCTGCCCAGGTTTTGTCGGCAGCGTCAGCGACCGGCAGAGCTTCAGACTTTTTTCCGCCACCTCCAGGCGGCGGCAGATCGGGCAGCGGCGGCCGTTCCGGGCGGTCGCTGCCGCCGGGCCGTTCATGACCGGATGGGCGCGCGGGCATCCCGGAGGCCAGCTTGCGCTCCAGACTTTCCATACGATCGATCAGGGTGGCAATGTCGATCCCGCTCGGCAACCCGGCCAGGCGCACCAGCACCATTTCCATGGTCAGGCGCTGGTCATGGCTGGTCGCCAACTCCGCTTCCGTGCGCACGAGGATTTCCAACAGGCGGTGCAGATCTTCAAGGGCGGCCGGGGCGGCGAGGGCACGCAGTTCCTGCAGCTCCGCTTCGCTCAGATCGACCAGTTCACCCGGCTGGTCGACGACCTTGAGGATCACCAGGGCGCGCGCCAATTCCACCAGCTGGCGGCAGAAGCGGCGGAAGGAGTGCCCGTGCTCGTCGACCTTCTGCGCCAGGGTCAGGGCCAGCTGGGCGTTGCGTTCAAGGACCGCTTCGAGGGTCTCGATCAGCAGACGCCGGCTGACCAGCCCGAGCAGCCCCTGGACCTCGTCCTCGGCCACCTGCTCGCCACAAAAGGCGATCACCTGGTCGAGGGTCGAGAGGGCGTCACGCATGCTGCCGCCACCGTTCCGGGCCACCAGAACCAGGCTGCGGTCAGAGATCTCAACCCCTTCGCGGTCAACGATAAAACGCAGCCGCTCCTGAACCGAAGTCAGGCCGATCTTACGGAAATCGAAGCGCTGGCAGCGGGAGAGGATGGTGACCGGAATCTTGTGCGGCTCGGTGGTCGCGAAAATGAACTTGGCATGTTCGGGAGGCTCTTCGAGGGTCTTGAGCAACGCATTGAAGGCGTTGATCGAGAGCATGTGAACCTCGTCGATGATGAAGATTTTATAGCGCGAACGGGAGGGCAGGTAGCGGATGTTCTCGCGCAGCTCGCGGATATCGTCAACGCCGGTGTTTGACGCGCCGTCGATCTCGAGAACGTCGATCCCCTGACCGTTGGTGATTTCGACACAGGAAGGGCAGACCCCGCACGGGGTCGTCGTCGGACCTTCCTGGCAGTTAAGTGCCTTGGCAAAGATCCTGGCCGCCGAGGTCTTGCCGACCCCGCGGGCTCCGGTGAACAGGAAGGCATGATGAACCCGGTCGGCACTGATGGCATTCTTCAGCGTCTGGGCGACATGTTCCTGGCCGACCAGATCCTCGAACAACTGCGGACGCCATTTCCGCGCAAGCACCAGATAGGACATGAGACCCTCTCAAGGAGCAACGGTGAGCTGAGACAAAATTGCCGGTACAAGTGACAGCCAGGCACCCCCGCGGCACACGGCAAAACCGTTACCGCTGCTCCCTTCCGGGCCTGACGGGGTTGGCGGCCGTCCGTTGCGCGGGACCCGGCTGTCACTTCTACCGGCAACAATAAAGACCGGAAGCTACTTGATCAATGATTCTTGTTTACAGGTAAGTTAAATGGCGGAGAGGGGGGGATTCGAACCCCCGGTAGCTTTCACTACACCCGCTTTCCAGGCGAGCACCATCGGCCTCTCGGTCACCTCTCCGCGGATTGCAGACCTTACACTATCAAATAGGGCACTGTAAAGAGGTTTTAAAAAAGAACAGCCATGTTTTACAGCTGTTCTTTTCTTATCCCCTTGAGCATGTTTTTTCAGGTGTCGGCAGACCTGCCGTCAGCGCATGCGTCAGCCACCGCCGCCACTGACACTGACCCCTCTCAGCAGGTCGGCCTGCCGGGCACGACGGATATCGAAACCGGCCATTTTTATCTCACCGGCATCCAGACCGCCCGCCTGCCAGGCGCTGACCCAGTGGTCGACGATCTCATTGACAGCGACCGTATAGAGGAAGTCCGTCACTTCACGCCGCTTCTTCCCGAGATACGGGTTACGGTAATCGCGCACGATACGTGAAAGGCTGCTGCGGATATCCTGGACGGGGTGTTGCCCGTCATACAGAATCTTCCCCGGAATCAGATCACGCAGCTCGCTGTGCCTGGACGGACTGACCGACTCCGCCAGGTAACCGGCCAGCACGCCAAAGCGATGGGCTGTATTGTAGGAACACAGCTGCTCCTGCCTGATGTTTTCAATCAGGGCCAGATAGACCTTTTCCGCATCATAGGGGTTAAACTCCTTTATCTGGCTGCTATTCAGGTCAACAAGATGGATCCCCTTATGAACAGCATCAAAGTTGCTCACCAAGTAGAGCTGAAGCTCTGCCGGAGCAAAGGCGATGGCATCACGGATCATCTGACAGCGGACACTACTCTTGAACGCCAGAGCGGGTGACGGGATCTGGAGCAAAACGAAGATGGCGGCAATAAAAAGAACTGTAAACCTGTGCATTTCCCCCTCCCTGTTGGCGAGACTATTTTCTTGTAACAGGAGCGCTGTAGTCGGTCAAGCTCATGTTCTTGGCAAGGCGCGAGAATGTCCCCGATTCATATTTATCTCACTGGCATAACAAACACGCATGAGCAACTCTCTGCTTTCCTGCCCAACCAGCCACTAGTAAACCTTTGTTTTTTTATTGGTTGACTAGTGGCTGGCTCTTACGGCATGATGCCCGCCATTCGCCCACGCGTGCGTTCGGAATAAACACCGGACAAACCAAGCAGAACATCTCGCTCCTTTGTGTCAACCGCATTACTTAAGTTCACCGTTACAGGACATCACCATGGTTTACCTTGTCGCCATTACCATCCTCTGGGCCTTTTCCTTCAGCTTGATCGGCGTTTATCTCGCCGGTCAGGTCGATGCTTATTTTTCCGTGCTGACCCGGGTCGTACTGGCCACCCTGGTTTTTCTCCCCTTTATCCGTCGGGTACCGACCGGACTGGCACTCAAGCTGATGGGGCTCGGCGCGATCCAGCTTGGCTGCATGTACGTCTTCTACTACCAGTCGTTCCTGCTGCTGACGGTGCCCGAGGTGCTGCTGTTCACCATCCTCACCCCGGTGTACGTGACCCTGATCTTCGACCTGCTCAAGGGGCGCTTCAGCTTCCGCTACCTGGTCACCGCCATTGTCGCCGTCTTCGGCGCGGCGATCATCCGCTACAGCGCGGTGAACAGCCAGGTCTTCACCGGTTTTCTCGTCGTCCAGGGAGCCAACATCTGTTTCGCCCTCGGTCAGGTCGGCTACAAGGTGCTGCTCGAACGCCAGAAAATCGAACTGCCGCAGCGGGCTGTCTTCGGTTATTTCTACCTCGGCGCCCTGGTCGTGACCGTGATCACCTGGTTCCTGTTCGGCAATCCGGCCAAGCTACCGACGACCGCCCTGCAGTGGGAAATTCTCCTCTATCTCGGCCTGGTCGCCTCGGGTCTCGGCTATTTCTTCTGGAACAAAGGGGCGACCAAGGTCGATGCCGGCACCCTGGCGATCATGAACAACGCCCTGATCCCGGCCGGACTGATCGTCAACCTGCTGATCTGGAACCGCGAGGCCAACCTCACCCGCCTGGCTCTCGGCGGCGCGGTCCTGCTCTTCTCCCTGCTGTTGCACGAATACTGGGGCAAGGCCCACAAATCCCAACAGCAACCGGCCTAAAAAGACATCTGGGTGAACCGACTCAATCACCAACAGGATTACTGGAATACGGCCGTGGGCAAAACCTTCACCCACCCGCTGCGGCTCGACCTGCTCGCCCCGCTGATTTCCGGTGACGCGCGTATCCTCGAGTTCGGCTGCGGCTACGGCCGCCTGGTCCGTGAACTCACAGATGCCGGTTATCCGCAGGTCATCGGCGTCGATATCGCCCCGGCGCTTATCGCCAAAGGGCGCGAACTCCACCCCGACCTCGACCTGCGCCTGCTCGACACCGACCGGCTCCCCTTCGCCGATGGCGCCTTTGCCGCCTGCCTCCTTTTCGCCGTGCTCAACTGCATCCCCGGCGACGCCGGACAACGAGCCCTGATCGCCGAGTTACACCGGGTTCTGGGGCCGGGCGGCATCCTCTATCTGAGCGACTACCCGCTGCAGCGGGATCAGCGCAATCGCGACCGCTATGCGCAATATCAGGAGCGTTACGGCCGTTACGGCGTCTTCGAAACCACCGACGGTGGAGTCATGCGCCATCACGACCGAGCCTGGCTCGACACCCTGCTGCACGACTTCGAACTCCTGCAGGAATTGCCGTTCGAGGTCCGGACCATGAACGGCAACCCGGCCGCGGCACTTCAGTTGCTGTTGCGCAAACGCTGAAAAAAGCCCCTGGACCAACCTTAATTTTCTTAACCGCCCTGCGACGAACGGGTGTACTATTCACGGCATCCACCGCCGCAGCGCAGATCGCCTGCGACACAGCAGGGCGCCCCCCGGAAAGTCACCGCCGGCATGCCGCAAGAATCCGCCGACCAGGGAAATCTCTTCACCTATCTCAAATTACTGCTGATGGCCCTGTTCTGGGGTGGGACCTTCATCGCCGGACGTCTGCTGGCTGCCGAGAGCCCCCCCTTTTCGGCCGCTTTCCTGCGCTTCACCATCGCCTCGCTGGCGCTGTTCATCCTCACCCGGCGTAGTTACGGCCGCATGCCACGAATTCCGCGCGACCAGTGGCTGCCGCTGGGGCTACTCGGCCTGAGCGGCATTTTTGCCTACAATGCCTTCTTTTTCACCGGCCTGGCCCGGATTGAAGCCGGCCGGGCGGCGGTCATCGTCGCCAATAACCCGATCTTCATTGCCCTGTTCGCCGCGCTCATCTTCCGTGAACCGCTGGGATGGAAAAAAGTCGTCGGCATCCTGCTGTCGATCGCCGGGGCGGTCTGCGTCATCACCCGGGGCGCGCCACTGACCGTCTTCTCCGGCGGCATCGGCAACGGCGAGCTGCTGATCTTCGGCTGCGTCGTCAGCTGGACTACCTATTCGCTCATCGGCCGCGCCACCCTGCGCGGGCTGACCCCGCTGGTCGCCGTCACCTGGTCGGCCCTGATCGGCACCCTGATGCTGGGAAAATTCAGCCTGCCGATTGACAAAGGTGAACGGATCGGCAGAACAAAAANCTATGAAGGCGTCTTCAGCCACCTCGGCGACTATTCCCTGCGCGCCTGGAGCTGCCTTGTCTACCTCGGCCTGTGCGGCACGGTCATCGCTTTCGTCTGGTACTACCAGGGGATTCAAAAGATCGGCGCAACCCGGGCCGGGCAGTTCATCAACTTCGTCCCGGTCAGCGGTGTCGGGCTCTCCAGCCTGCTCCTCGGCGAACCCCTGACCCCGGCTTTGCTCTACGGCCTGCTGCTGGTCAGTGGCGGTGTCTGGCTGGCGAATAAGAAGAGCTGAAACAACGAGCGCGCATCACTCTCCGCAGCCGAGTCGCCCCGCCAGCCAGTACCAGCCGGCGGCCAGCAACTGAGACAGGATCAACACCAGGAAAGCACTCCGATACCCTTGCGGGGCATACCCCCCGGCGGCATCTACCGGCCACAAGCCGATGATGGCGCCGATCAACCACTGGGAGGTAAAGGCGGCGACAAAGACAAACAGGTTCAGCGAAGTATTGCAGCGGCCGGTGAGCTGCGGCGGGAAGATCTGGGACAGCATCGCGTAAGGGAGAATGCAGGCGGTGCCGAAAAAACCGAAGGCGATCCAGAACGGCACGGCATAGGCAGGGAGCAGGGCAATCCACAACTGAACGCCGATGAACAGCAGCATGCCGCCACAGGTGACGACGGAGATCGGCACCCCGCGGCGCCCGAGGCGTTCCGCCAGGCGCCCGAGGGCGAAGTAGCCGGCGATCATGGCGACGGCGATCCAGAACAGCAGGCGCGCCACGGCGTCGCGCTCCAATCCGGCAACATCGCGCAGCCAGGGTCCGCTCCAAAGCCCCTGGATCGAGAGGTAGCTGGCCTGGGCGGCAACAGCCCAGGGGGCGATCCGCCAGAAGTGCCGGTCGGTCAGGACGCTACGCAGCCCGGCCAGTTGCTCACGAAGACTTTCCACCCCTCCATCCTTTTTTTGATCCGGCACGACAAAGAAGACCACCAGTGCGGCCAGCAGCGCGATTCCCGCCAACCCGGCAAAGACACCACGCCAGTCGGTGACCTGAAGCGCCGCCTGAACCGGCAGCGTTGCGCTCAGGGCACCGAGCCCGCCGGACATCATCTGCACACCATTGGCCAGCGGCAGGCGTTCGCGCGGCAGCCAGGAGGAAAAGGCCTTGAAAGCCGCCATCAGGCAGGCCGAAACGCCGAGACCGATCAGCGCCCGCCCGAACAGGACGCCGGAAAGGCTCTGCGCCCGGCTGAAGACCAGAGCCCCGGCGGCGGCGAGCAGCAGCAGGGCACTCTCGACCCGACGCGGGCCGAAACGGTCGAGCAGCACACCGAGCGGTAATTGGAAAGCGGCGAAGGTGAGAAAGTAGGCCGAGGTCAGAAGGCCGAGGCTGGCCGGACTGAGCCCGAGGTCGGCAACCAGGTCGGGTGCGATGACCGCATTGACGGTGCGGAACAGATAGGAGATGAAGTAGCCCAACCCGAAAGGGAGGAACAGGCGCAGAAGAAGTTGTCGTGCTGATATCTGTTCAGAGACCATATTGCTCCGGCGGATAAATACCTAAGGCGGGCTAAACGTCCGCAATTCAAAACAATAATCGGGATCGCTATCGGAATCGAGACCTTTCCAGTAAAACCCGATAGCGATTCCGATTCCGAGGGCAAACGACGATAAACTTTCGGGAATGACGAGCTTCCATGCGTAACCGATCCACATAAAAACGTTTTCACTGTTTAAACCGGAACGATATTTACCCCGGCCACACGGAATTCGCATGAAACACTGACATTGGCGAAATAATCTCCTCTCCCAGTTGAAGGGAAGCGGAAATCGGGATATCTTTATAAGCTGTTACATTTCAAAAAGAAACATTTCTTCGATACATTCAAACTCCGGAGGAGGACTCCATGCAGGAAAAGGATCGTCGCGTCGTCTACCGTTACGTCAGCCATCTTGTCAAAGATACCTTTGCCCTGGTCCTCGCCGGTGGGCGCGGTAGCCGCCTCTACGAACTGACCCAGTGGCGGGCCAAACCAGCCGTTTACTTCGGCGGCAAGTACCGCATCATCGACTTCCCCCTCTCCAACTGCGTCAACTCGGGCATCCGCCGCATCGGCGTGCTGACCCAGTACAAATCCCACTCGCTGATCCGCCACCTGGTGCGCGGCTGGAGTCATTTCAAGAAAGAACTGGGAGAATACGTCGAGATCCTCCCGGCATCACAGCGCTTCTCCGAGGCCTGGTATCAGGGAACCGCGGATGCCGTCTATCAGAACCTCGACATCATCCGCGCAGAGATGCCCAAATACGTGATGATCCTCTCCGGCGACCACATCTACCGCATGGATTACCGCGACATGCTCGTTCACCATGTCGAGAGCGGCGCCGACATGACCGTCTCCTGTCTCGAAGTTCCCGTCGAGGAAGCCGCCGGGGCCTTCGGCGTCATGCAGGTCGATGAAGACAACCGGGTCATCGGCTTCGAGGAAAAACCGGCCAACCCGACCCCGGTTCCCGGTAACCCCGAGCTGACCCTGGCCTCGATGGGCAACTACATTTTCAATACCGAGTTCCTTTTCGACATCCTCTGCCAGGACGGCGCGAACGACCTGTCGGAGCATGACTTCGGCAAGAACATCATCCCCTCGATCATCGACAAACACAACGTCTATGCCTTCCCCTTCCGCGATCCGGAAACCGGGGAGCGGGCCTACTGGCGCGATGTCGGAACGCTGGACGCCTTCTGGGAAGCCAACATGGAGCTGATTGCCCCAGCGCCGGAGCTGAACCTTTACGACCCTACCTGGCCGATGTGGACCTACCAGGTCCAGTTGCCGCCGGCCAAGTTCGTCTTCGACGACGACGACCGGCGCGGCATGATGGTCGATTCGACGGTCTCCGGCGGCTGCATCATCTCCGGGTCGCACCTGCGCAAGACCCTGCTCTTCTCCAATGTCCGCGTCCACTCCTATTCGAACATCGAAGAGACGGTCATCCTGCCGGAAACGGTGATTCACCGAAACTGCAAAATCAAGGAGGCGATCATCGACCGTGGCTGCGAAGTCCCGGCCGGAACCGTTATCGGCTTCGATCCGGAGCAGGACCGCGCCAACGGCTTCCGCATCACCGAGAAGGGGCGCGTTCTGGTGACCCGGGGGATGCT
>PKUG01000039.1 GCA_002869665.1 Desulfuromonas sp.
ATCGCCTTTGTCTGTTTTTTGATGATCGCGCCCTGCTTCTCCAGGTGGAACTGGTACCACATGTCGCCGAAGCCCTTCATCTTCATCTTCTTACCAGCTTCGAGCAGCTCCACGTTCTCCTTCAGGCGCTCATCACCACCGGTCTTGGCAATCCCCTTGTTGAGGATCTCGATCGCCTTGTTGCGCTCGCCGACATATTCAAGACAGAACGCATAGAGGGCATAAACCATCGGCTCCTTGCGGCTGCCGGAGACCGCCTGATCGAAGGTCGTCTTCATCTTGCCGCTCTTGTTCTTTTTCATGTAGCTGATCGCCAGCATCGACTGGCTGACCCAGTTACGCGCGAACCCCTGCTCAAGATAAGGAAGTGCTTCGTTGAAGTCGCGCTTGAGATAGTAAACTGTACCGATTTGCGAGTTGATCTGCTGCTTGGCGTAAAGCTGCCAGGGCGCATATTTCATCGCCACTTTAAGATCCCGTACCGCCTTCTCACCACGGTTGGCCATCAGATCGTTCTGGGCGCTCTGCATCACGACACCGATCTTCTTCATGACCACACGGGTGATCAGCATGAAGACGGCAACGAAAACAACCATCGAGACCACCATTGAGATCCAGACGTTTTCGGTGACAAAGCGCATCATCACAGCAGTTGTCAATGCGGCGCAGGCAAAAGAAATAAGAAAGTTCAACATGAGGATTTTCCCCTTTAAGCAATGCGATCGTTCAGTACGCCGGAGCCCTGTATACGAGCCGCCGACCGGCGCAGAACTGTAGCAATCAGCAGCAAGAATGTCAAAAGAAACAAGGCTCCAAGGAACTGAATCCTGCCCCCTGATGCCTGATTCCTGTCGTTAACCCTGCCGATTATCAGCAACCATCAGCTGCAACGTCTGTCCGGGGCGCAGAATGTGCCCCTGGGACAGGTCGTTCCAACGGCGGATTTCTTCGGTCGCGACGTCAAACTGGCGCCCGATTCCCCACAGAGTATCACCCGGCAGCACCTTGTAGACCATCTTGCGCGTCACGGTTGGTTTCTTCTTCGCCGTCGTCCGCGCAACACTCTTCGGAGCCGATACAGCAAGCACCTGTCCCGGTCTGAGCAGGTTGCTCCAGCCGAGTTTGTTCCAGACCCGCAGCTGATGCTCGCTGACCCTGAAGCGGCGACCGATCGACCAGAGACTGTCGCCATTACGCACGGTGTAGACCTGGCGCCGACTACGCATGTAGGAATCAGCCAACTCGCTTACCGGCAAGCGGCTGTACCCCTCTTTGAGTGGCAGAATGAGATTGGTGCCGATGCGCAGCGCCCGCGGGTTACTGATGTTGTTGAGAGCGATAATGTCATCGACCCGGATATGATATGTCTTCGCCAGCGCCTGCAGGGTATCACCCGCCTTGATTTCGTGGCGCTGGTAGCTGGCCCGCTCTTCACGCGGCAACTCAGCATAGCGGGAAGCGATCTCAAGGGCACTGCCGAGAGGAACGCGAAGCTGGTAATTCTTGACCCCGGGAGGGGTACACCAACGCTTCAACTCGGGGTTCAGATCCTTGAGCCGCTGATAGTCGACACCGGCGAATCCGGCAACGATCTCCAGGTCGGTGCTCGACTCCAGGGTAACGACCTCGTAATCGAGAGGCTCGTCGAATTCAAGATCGGTAAAACCATGCCCTTCAAGGTCCCGAACAATAGTCAGGGCCGCCAGCAGTTTCGGCAGGTAATTTTTGGTTTCTTCGCGCAGAACCTTCCCTTCGGTCAGGGTCCAGAAATCGCGACTGTCTGCCGCCTTGATCGCCCTGCTGACCTTGCCGCCACCGGCATTGTAGGCTGCAACCGCCAGGTACCAGTCGCCGTCGAACCGCTTGTAGAGCGATTTTAGATGTCGGGCAGCAGCCCGGGTCGACTTTTCGAGATCAAGGCGTTCATCACGCCACCAGTCGTTCTCAAGGCCATAGATCTTTCCGGTCCCTTCGATAAACTGCCAGGGGCCGGCAGCGTGGGCCCAGCTGTAGGCCTTCATGTTGAAGCCCGACTCGATCATCGCCAGGTAGGCGAGGTCCAGAGGCAACCCCTCATCGGCAAAAATCAGCTGGATTTTCGGAATATAGCGTCCAGCCCGCTCCAGCCAGCGGGCGAAGGTCTTGCGCTGGGACCCGGTATAGCGGCTGACCAGCTGAGCGACACGGGCATGTTCTGCGAGCGGGAAATCGCCGCTGTAGGCCAGCGGCCCGCAACCGTCCAGATAGGCAGCCAGCGGCGGCGGTAATTCCGTCGCCGGAGGGAGTTGATAGCAGATGGACGGAGTCTGGTCTTCGGCAGCGGCCAGCGGAACATGCGGACTGACCTGAACAGGCTCAACTGACGTTTGTCTGGGTATAAGCGACTGTTGCTCGGCGGTGCGGTCAAGCACAACGGTCGGCGCTTGACAGGCACAGAGAAGGAGCAACAGGAGCAGTGACGGGATGAAACGCATCAAGGATCTCCTGAAAGTCATAACATAGCGAAACAGCATGAAAAATTAATGGCGTAAACTACCGTAAACAAGCCGTGCGTGTCAACCGGCAGGAGGCGGCAGCGCCCCTGGCAAATGGACCAAGTCACCAGGGATCAGGACCAGTCGGAGTCGTCTTCCTCATCCGCAAACTCCTCATCCGGATCTTCCGGCACAGCGCCATAGTCCTCGAGAGCAGCCCCCTCTTCTTCCGGCTGTTGTTTTTCCCACTCTTCCCCGTCGGGCCAGAAGCGCTGCTCCATTTCCTGCAGCAGCGGGCCAAAGCTGTCGCGTTTCAGGGCAGAGACGGCCACTGCGCCGTAGCGACGGCAGAGGTGCGGCAGGTCTTCCGCCGGGACCTTGTCGACCTTGTTGAAAACCAGCAGGCGCTGGCGCTTGTCGAGATCGAGTTCAGCAAGAATCTTTTCGACCGAAGCGATCTGCTCGATAAAGCGCGGGTTGGAAAGATCGACCAGATGAAGCAGCAGGTCAGCATCCTCCAGTTCTTCCAATGTCGCTTTGAACGCGCCGATCAGGCTTGGCGGCAGATCACGGATGAAACCGACGGTGTCGGTGATGATGACCTCGCGATCAAGGGGGAAGCGCAGCCGCCGTGTCGCCGTGTCGAGGGTGGCGAAGAGCAGGTCCTCGGTCAACACCTCGCTCTGGGTCAGGGCGTTGAGCAGGGTCGATTTGCCGGCATTGGTGTAGCCGACGATCGAGACGATCGGCAGCCCGGCGCGAATCCGTTTCTGGCGCCGCTGCAAGCGCCCCTTGCCGAGCGACTTCAGCTGATCCTCCAGGCGGCGGATCTTCTGGCGGGTCCGTCGACGGTCGATTTCAAGTTTGGTTTCACCGGGGCCACGTCCGCCGATCCCCCCCATCAGGCGCGACATCGCAGTCCCTTTGCCGGACAGGCGGGGCATGATGTACTTGAGCTGCGCCAGTTCGACCTGGACCTTACCATCACGCGACTGCGCCCGACGGGCGAAAATATCGAGAATCAGCTGACTGCGGTCGATAACCTTCATCTCGGTGATCGCCGAGATCGAGCGCACCTGATTGGGCGACAGATCCTGGTCGAAGACCAGCAGGGTCGCCCGCTGCTGCAGCGCACGGATGATGATCTCCTTGAGTTTCCCTTCCCCGACCAGAAAGCGTGGGTTGAGCTGACGCGGTCGTTGAATGACCTTGTCGATAACAACAACATTGGCGGTGCGCGCCAGTTCATCCAGCTCGGCCAGCGAATCCTCCAGATTCTGACGGTTGCCGGTGCCGACGGAGACCAGCAGCGCCCGCTCACGCCCGTCTGAAAGATCGATGGTCTCGGCAGCCGAACGCTCCAGCTCCTGATCGAGGGCACGGATAAAGGGGCCGAAATCGAGGTCGAGGCGATAGAAATCCTTCAGCTGCACCTGCTCGATCGATTTCGCGCTCGTCGCCGGCAGCAGGTGGGCATACTCGAAACTGCCGGGCAGGCCGTCGCTACGCACGCCGATAACCGCCATCAGGTCAAGACGCAGCAGCTCCAGGTCGGTCAGGTCGTCGCGGCTTAAGGGGTCCTGCTTGAGGTGGGTGTGGATACAGCGCAGGCCGCGCAGGCCGCTGCGCCCCAGGCTGTAGCCGGAGAGGTCGGGGATGACGATCTCGCGGTCGTCACCGACGATAACGTGCTTGACGGCCCCGGAACGGTCGATGATCACTCCCAGCTGACGCTGCAGCTCGTGGGACAGTTCGGTCAGGTAGCGCGCCAGCTCGTCGGTGATCAGCTCACCGGCCGGCAATTTGCGCCGATAGATGCGCTCGAGTGCGTTGATCTGACTGGCCTTGAGACCGCTGGTTTTCCCTTCAATCATTCATGATCCGTTCCGAAACGATCAAAGGCCCCGAACGGGGCCTTTGTTAAACTTGAATCCGGTAATAATATATCAGCCGGCGACAATACTGAAACCGCCATCAACGTAATGCACCTCGCCGGTCACCCCCGAAGCCAGATCGGAGAGCAGGTAGAGTGTTGCCCGACCGACATCGTCCTGGGAAACCAGGCGCCGCAGCGCGGCACGTTCTTCGGCGAACTTGAGCTTGTCCTTGAAGCCGCCGATGCCCGATGCCGCCAGGGTCTTGATCGGACCGGCGGAGACAGCATTGACGCGGATCTCTTTTTCACCCAGTTCGGCGGCCAGATAACGGACCGAGGATTCGAGAGCGGCCTTGGCGACGCCCATGACGTTATAGGCCGGAACGGCGCGCACCGAACCGAGGTAGGTCATGGTGACGATGCTGGCGCCCGGTTTGAGGATCGGGATCGCGTAACGGGTCATCGAGATCAGCGAGTAGGCGCTGATATCGAGGGCCAGCTGGAAGCCTTCACGGCTGGTCTGGCTGAAGGGGTTCTTCAGGTCTTCGCGGTTGGCAAAGGCGACCGCATGGACAACGAAGTCGATTTCGCCCCACTGTTTCCCCAGCTCGGCAAAAACCGCGGCCATCTCATCGTCATTCTGTACATCGCAAGGGAGCACGATGGTCGAGCCCAGGCTTTCGGCCAGCGGTTTGACCCGGCGTTCCATCGATTCGTTCAGATAGGTGAACGCCAGTTCGGCACCCGCCTCATGCAGCTGTTGTGCAATCCCCCAGGCGATACTCTTGTCGTTCGCCACGCCAAATATGACTCCCCGTTTTCCCGTCATCAATCCCATAATCATGTCTCCTTGATTAAACCTGCGTATTTGAGGGATTCTTTTTATCAAAAGTCCCGTTTCAAGGCAAGCTGCGGCTGTTTTTTCCAGCGGAAAAATCCTGCGCCGCCACTACTGTTCATCGGCGGTCGGATCGGCTAAACTGATGGTCATGTGACTGTTTGCTGATCCGACTTGCCGACTTCTCGCTATCGCGAGCGGAATCGGCATCGCGATCGGGTTTCCGTTTTTTCTGAAATCGCTTGTGATTCCGCTAGCGATACCGATACCAATAGAAAGCTGAACCATAGATCTTCATTCCTTAAACCCGGAGCTGTAAATGAAACAGACCCTCTACGACAAACTTTGGGACAGTCACGTCGTCTCGCAGAACGACGACGGCACCTGCCTGCTCTACATCGACCGGCAGTTGCTTCACGAAGTGACCTCTCCCCAGGCCTTTGAAGGGCTACGCCTCGCCGGGCGCAAGCCGTGGCGCATCGACGCCAACCTCGCCGTCCCCGACCACAACGTCCCGACGGCGAACCGCGCAGCCGGGATCAGCGATCCCGTCTCGCGCCTGCAGGTCGACACCCTCGATCAGAACTGCCGCGAATTCGGCATCACCCAGTTCGGCATGGATGATCCGCGTCAGGGGATCGTCCACGTTATCGGCCCGGAACAGGGGGCCACCCTCCCCGGCATGACCATCGTCTGCGGTGACTCGCACACCGCCACTCACGGCGCGTTCGGCGCCCTGGCTCACGGCATCGGCACCTCAGAAGTCGAGCATGTCCTCGCGACCCAGTGCCTGATCCAGAAGAAATCAAAATCGATGCTCGTCGAGGTCGAGGGGGAACTCCCCGCCGGACTGACGGCCAAGGATATCGTCCTCGCCATCATCGGCCGCATCGGTACCGCCGGCGGCACCGGTTACACCATCGAGTTCGGCGGTTCGGCCATCCGCGCCCTGTCAATGGAAGGGCGGATGACGGTCTGCAACATGGCCATCGAGGCCGGTGCCCGCGCCGGGCTGATCGCCGTCGACGACACCACCATCGACTACGTCAAAGGGCGCCCCTACGCTCCGGGGGCGGAACACTGGGAGCAGGCTGTTGCCAGCTGGAAGCAACTGAAGAGCGATCCCGGTGCTGAGTTCAACCGTGTCGTGCGTATTGACGCCCGCGATCTGCAACCCCAGGTCACCTGGGGCACCTCGCCGGAGATGGTCGTCACCATCAACGACAAGGTTCCGAATCCGGAGAACGAAACCGATCCCACCAAGCGTGAAGGGATGAAGGCTGCGCTCAAGTACATGGGCCTTGAAGCCGACACCCCGATCCGCGACATCCAGCCGGAGATCGTCTTCATCGGCTCCTGCACCAACGGTCGCATCGAGGACATGCGCGCAGCGGCGGCCGTCGCCAGGGGGCGCAAGGTTGCGGCCAACATCAAGCAGGCGCTCGTCGTCCCCGGCTCCGGGCTGGTCAAACAGCAGGCCGAGCAGGAAGGACTGGACAAGATCTTCATCGCGGCCGGCTTCGAATGGCGTGACCCCGGCTGTTCCATGTGCCTGGCGATGAACAACGACCGCCTGAAACCGGGCGAACGCTGTGCCTCGACCTCGAACCGCAACTTCGAAGGACGCCAGGGACAAGGCGGCCGCACCCATCTGGTCAGCCCCGCCATGGCCGCGGCCGCGGCCGTGACCGGTCACTTTATCGACGTCCGCGAACTGGAGGTGTTGTAATGGATAAATTCACCACCCTCACCGGCCTGGCGGCCCCCCTCGACCGTGCCAACATCGACACCGACGCGATCATTCCCAAGCAGTTCCTCAAGTCGATCAAGCGCACCGGCTTCGGCCCCTACCTGTTCGATGAGTGGCGTTACCTCGACCACGGCGAACCGGAGATGGACTGCACCAACCGGCCGCGCAACCCGGACTTTGTCCTCAACCAGCAACGCTATCAGGGCGCGCAGGTGCTCCTCGCCCGCGACAACTTCGGCTGCGGCTCCTCGCGTGAGCACGCCCCCTGGGCGCTGCTCGATTTCGGCATCCGTGTCATCATCGCGCCGAGCTTCGCCGACATCTTCTTCAACAACTGCTTCAAGAACGGCATCCTGCCGATCATCCTCCCCGCCGATCAGGTCGACGCCCTCTTCACCGCCGTCAGCGCCACCCCCGGCTACGAGCTGACCGTCGACCTGGAGCAGCAGACGATCAGCGCAGCGGACGGGACATCCTACACCTTCGACGTCGATCCCTTCCGCAAGCACTGCCTGCTCAACGGGCTTGACGATATCGGGCTGACGCTGGAGAAGGTGGAACAGATCAAGGCTTACGAAGAACTCAAGAAGAAGGAAACCCCCTGGCTGTTTCGCGGCTAGATGAATCACCAACTAAAGACCAGACAACAGAAGGCCCACCGATTTCGGTGGGCCTTCTGTGTATGACGTTATTTAAAGCTTTCTCTTCCTGAACCTGAACTCCTAATACTTGGACAGCGCACTCGGTGGCCCCTCAATCAGGAAGGACACCGTGTAGACGATCGGCTTGCCATCGCCGATCTTGCATGATGTCTCCCAGCGGATCGAGAACGAGTGTTCCGGCCCCATCAACATCCCCTCATTGCCGAAGAAGAACGGATAGGCATGGTATCCGCCCTCGCCCGTCAAAGTGATCGCCCTGACCAGTAACTCGGCACCGATCTGGATAAGACTGGCCGGGTCGAGAATAACCGAGGCGAGGTCTTCAACACCGAGGCCGAAGACATCCCATTCATTGACGGGGTGGGTCGGATCGATCTGTTCGAAACGGAACCAGGTCACCCGGGCATCATCGGGAAAGGCGTGAGCCAGGTCGCCAAAGAACTCATCGTACCCCTTCTCACCCTGACCAAAAACCTTGCAGTCGGGGATGTGGGTTACCAGCATCGCCTCGCCGTTGTCCGTCTCGATTTTCTTGCCGAATTTATCCCAGTCCAGCTTGAGCCACTTGTAACCGGAGACCCACTTGGAGGTCATCTCCGGCCCGAACGCGACGGGCTCAGCATTGGCGTAGTCAGCGCCGACATGCAGATTGATCCAGGCCGGATGGGTGGCAAAATACCCCTTGATCGGTGAACTGATGACCTTCGCCTCGATAGCCGTGGCGGTCCACTTCGTCACCTCCAGCTTCACCGTGACGCCGGCCGGGCGCGATTCGTCGCTGAACTCAAGAGCCAGGGTCCCCGGCAGCTGTCCGTTTTGCATTTCACCGAAACGCTTGCCGGTGATCAGAATGTCGCTGCCCGGCTGCAGCCACGGCTTCTTGTCGAGTCCGCAATGCGGCGTGTCGAGCCGACCGGGAGCCGGCCAGTAAACGTAGCTGTGGCTTCCGGGAAGCATCGACCACGTTTCCGTGCCGATCGGGCAGCAGCAGCCGATTTTTCCGCTGCTGCTGGTCACCGCGGTGATGACCGGGGCGCTGCTGGCATGCAGCATGACCGTCAACTGGACCTGGCCGCCATCGGGTTTGACGAGTGCCAACTGGGCTTCACGGGTCCCGCCCAGCATCACACCCGGTAGATCGTCGGGGACGCGAACCACCACGGCGGTGTCATGCCATGAAGCGGCCCAGGAATCATTGACCGGCTGCAGTTCGATATCATGCGTGTAGCGCGATTCGTAAAGTTCGCCCGACCCCGATTCATAGTGCATATAAACCCGCCCCGCTGTATCACCGAAGCCGGTCCCCTTGAACACGACATAGCCGCCCGGCTGCAGGGCGTCGGCCTCGGGAAAAACAAAGAGATCGTTGAGCTGCGGTTTAACGCTGACATGGCTGAGATCGGGATTTTGCTGCACCATGCCGAGACCGACCATGCCGATGATCTCCTTGGTGATCGCGAGCGCCTGATCCCTGTTCATCAGGGCGGCGAGATTCGACCCGGACAGGGCCGCTTG
>PKUG01000061.1 GCA_002869665.1 Desulfuromonas sp.
AACCTCGCTCACCGTCATTCCGGTGATTCCCTTCTCCGTCAGTGCCGCTTTCACGTCTTCCAGTTTGAACGGCTTGATGATGCATTCCACTTTTTTCATCCTGGGGCTTCTCCTTTCAGGGTTATTCATACAAAAAGGCGCACCGCTCCCGATGCTGCTATCGGGATAATCAGAGCGCCTTTGCTCGGAAACAAACGATTCGGTTTTTAAAAATCTGTTAAATCGAAACTCGCCTGACAATGAGCATGTTCCGTGCCAATAAAAAATTCCGCAGTGAAACGGCCCGGGACCACAAATATGGCTTCGCTGCGCTCATATTTTGCACAGCGAAACCCTGCCCTGCTAAAAAATTAATCTTTACCATATTTGTTATCATAGCCGGGCAAAACCACGTCAAAACAGCAGCCACCACCGGGGGCATCGGAGACACTCAATTCCCCCTGGTAATCCTTGATGATCTTACGGCACAAGTAGAGCCCCAGCCCCGTCCCGGAGCCGTCTTTGCGCGAAGTAAAGAAGGGTTTGAAGATCCTGTTCTTCAGCTTGTCAGGGATCCCCGGACCGTTATCACAGAAGCTGACGTGCACCTTTCCGTCATCACTCAGGCGCGAGGAGATCATGATCTTTCCTTGAGGATCCATCGCTTGCACGGCATTGAGAATGAGGTTAATGAAGATCTGTTTGAAGCGGTTCTTGTCGACCAGAACCGCCGGCAGTTCAACCAGATCGGTCTGGGCGCTGATCTGCTTCTTGTTCAATTCGTAACGCATCAGGGCCAGCACCTCACCAACCGTCGCATTGAGGTCGGTGACGTCGCGCCGGTCCTCCTGTTTAGCGGATGAATAAGAGAGCAACTCGGACGTCAGGTTCTGCAGACGCTCGACTTCGACATCGATGCGCTCTAACAGTTCAAGCTGATCCGCCTGGTAATTGTATTCGTTCAACAACACCTGGTTGGCAAAGCTGATCACCGACAAAGGGTTGTTGATCTCGTGGGCAATCCCGGCGCTCATGCGCCCAAGTTCGGCGAGTTTCTCCGACTGGACCGTCTGTGCCAGCAACTGCTCGAATTCGGTCACATCTTCGACCACAACAACAGCTCCGGTTGTCCGCCCTTTCTCCTTGAGCGGTGTCAGTTTGCGCTTTTGCAGACGATTCTGACCGGCATGCCCGCGATGGAGCAGGCGCAGACTCTCCGCCTGACCGGTCTCAAGAACCCGACGCAAACGTCCGGCGATCCCCTCTTCTTCCAGGGTCGGGAACATCTCGAGCAGGGGCTTCCCGAGAGCTTTCTCGATCGGGATATGGCTCATCTTCGCCATGCCGTCATTCCACGAGGTGATCGTCAGGGAGCGGTCGATGGTGTAGATCCCCAGGCTGACGCTGGCGAGGATCTGGTTGTTGAGGTGATTGAGATTCTCCTTCTCCCGCGAGACACGACAGAGATCGGCATACAGGTTGGCATTGTCGATCGCGATCGCGGCCTGCCCGGCGAGGATCGTCAGGGCATCGCAGTCATCGGAGGAAAAGGCCGCAGGACGGGGACTTTCAACGTTGAAAACCCCGATAACCCGCTCGCGGGCAATCAGCGGCACGGCCATTTCCGAACGCGCATCGTCGATGCCCGGAATATAATCAGCGGCCTGGCTGAGGTCGTCGAGCAGATACGGCTTGCCATCCTGCGCCGCCTTCCCCATCACCCCCTGCCCCAGGCGGATTGTTTCATCCTCGGCAGCACGACTGTAGCCATAGGAAGCCACCGATTCCAGCGTAACGCCGTCCTTCTTCACCAGACGTATGATGGCGTTTTCAAAGTGAAAAACCTCGCGTGAGATTTTAAGTATCCGTGTCAACAGATGATCCAGGTCGGTAATCGCAGCCAACTCCTTGCCGATATCGATCAGGGCTCTGGATAACTTTTCATCCTGTTCCGTCATAATCAATCATCTCTTTCCTGTAAGGCGGTAAATCCGGGCAGACAGTAAACCGAATATGTTTACAGGCACGTTGTATGCCAAAAGAGGCGAACGAAAGAATTCAACGTGTGACGAAACATAAAGAGAAGACAAACAGAAACATTTCTCCCGGGCAGCAATGCCTGGAGAGTTGGATATCGGGAAAAGAGCGTCAGATGGAAGGTGAGTGGTTGCCGCCAGACCTTCTGGTGCGTCTGATGATGCCGGCGGTGAGGATAAGAAGGGAGATCAGCAAGCCGATATAAAGCGGCGGCAGCAACTCGAGATGCAGCATTCCGGCGGCAACGACACAGGCCGGGGCGACAAAGATCGCCAGGGCGCCAGCCCGCTGGAGCGGAAACCGATTCAGGAAAATAGCAAACAGCAGGGGGAAGAAGAGGGTCGCGCCGCGTAGCCCCATGGAGAGGAAGCTCCAGTCCATGATCGCCGAACCAAGGTTGCCAAGCAGCAGCAGATAGGCGGCAAAGACAACCAGCACCGTAACCCCGCGGAAAAAGAATAGCCCTTCGGTGCGCGTGTCAAAATGACCGAGGAGGTCAATCTTCAGGGTCGTCGCAACCCCCAACGCGAGGCCGGAGGCCGTTCCAACGGCGGCGATCAGCAGGGTGGCAAAGGCGACTCCGGCGAAAAGTTGAGGGAAGTTTTCAAGGATGAAGGTTGGCAGAGCCAGGGCACTTTCCAGTTGCGGATGACTCAGGCGCATGGACAGTCCGACCAGGATGCCGAGCAGGCCGAGCGGCGGAATGATCGCCGCACTCAGGAAGGCTCCTTTGCGGGCGCTCTGCTCACTACTGGCGGAAAAGACCGCTTGCAGGTAAGTCTGGGTCGACACGACCCCCACCAGCATTGAGGCGAGATCGGAGATCCCCTCTTTAACCCCGTAACCGAACAGGCTGAACCAGGGAAACGTGGTGAAATTTTCACACAAACCGCTCCAACCACCGGCCAGGCGCAGGGCCAGCCAGCCGGCAGCAAGCATGGTCACGTAAATCAGCAGCATCTTGATCAGACCGGTCAGACCGGCCGATTTCATCCCACCACCAAGGGTAAAAAGCACGACAAGCAGGGCCGAGATCGAAGCGCTCAGCCACAGCGGCAAGCCGAACAGGACCGCTAGGATTGCACCACAGGCCAGCAACTGGGCGACGATCTGGATGAACATTCCCAGGGTCAGGTACAGGCTGGCGACCATCCGCGCGCGCGGACCATAGTACCGGGCAATGAATTCGGGGATGGTGACGACATTACCGCGTCGCAACGGAGCGGCGAGAAACAGGCCAAGGAAGAGACAGGCGAGACCGGCGCCGAGGGTAAACCACCAGGCTGAGAGTCCATACATGAACGCCAGCTGTGCCGTACCGATGGTCGAAGCGCCGCCGACCAGGGTCCCGGTGATGGCACCGAACACGTTCCAGCCTCCGGCCTGGCGCCCGCTCAGGGAGAACTCGCTGCTGTTATGCGCTTTCGACTTCTTCCCCCAGGCGAGGAGCAGAATCCCGACCAGGGTAGCGATGAAGGCGGCTAAGAATAGAAAATCGATATCCATGGATTCGGCTGCTGAATTCGAGAGGTTTACCCAAGCAAGAGACCAATAAATCGGCGGCGACCCTGATGAAGATGTCACCACAGAGACCCGGGAGGCACTCAGGAAACTTCGTTAAAGGGTCGACCTCAACCCGGCAACAGCTCTTATTTATAGTCCTTTGCCGGCAAAAAACAACAGCTTCCGACGTATACGCACAGCCTAGCGAGTTTTTCCGGAGAAATGCTCGATCAGCAGCTCCGTCAACAGACCGATCTTTCTTGGCGGCTGTGGCCCCGGTGGGCGAATCAGGTAAATGCCGGCTGCGGGGATCGGCCAATCGGTCATCACATTGACCAGTTGCCCCGTTGCCAGGTAATCAGCGACAAAGACTTCGGGAAGATGAGCCAGTCCCAGACCGGCGACAGCAGCAACGGCAAGGGCGGCCCCGTTGTTCGCCTTGAATCGCCCCTGCGGGTGGATCACGAGCGTTTTATCACCATCGAGAAAACGCCAGGGCTCCGTCCCCTGCATGAGCGCCTGATGCTCTTTCACCGCCTGCGGGCTCGCAGGCTCACCATGCGTTGCCAGATAGTCGGGGCTGGCAACGAGTCGGCTTCTGACCGAGCCGATCTTCCTTGCGACCAGGCTGGAATCGCTCAGAAAACCGACTCGGATGCCGCAGTCGTAGCCTTCATTGACCATATCGACAAGGCGGTCGCTGTAATCAGCATAGATATGCAACAACGGGTAGCGTCTCGCCATATCGGCCAGAATCGGGGCCAGGTGCTTGCGGGCGAACCACTGCGGCGCCGTAATGCGCAAACGCCCCTGAAGGTCGCTATCAGGAGACATCGCTTCGCGGGCAGCATCGATCTCCGCGCAGGCCCGCAAGGCATAGTCGAAAAAGGTCGTTCCCGCTTCGGTCAACGAAATCCCGCGCGACATCCGGACCAGCAGCTGCTCTCCCAGGTTCTTTTCCAAACGGCTGAGACGACGGCTGACATTCGATTTGGAGGTGCCGAGCCGCCGTGCGGCAGCCGTGATCCCACCAGTCTCTGCAATCGCGACAAAAGTTTCGAGATCTTCAATATCCATCTCCGCACTCCTTTAGCGACAGACAACACGCTTGCGGCATTCCGTATGACGAGAGCCGATTGTTCTTAATTACGCAACAATAAGTTGCAATATAACATCTTGCGATCCGGATTACGCAACCCTATAGTGGACTCAAGCAACAAAATGACTCACAAACAAATGAAGCTGAACGGAGTTCGTTATGAAAACTATTCTTGTCCTCAACAGCAGTGTCATGCAGGGCGATTCAGTATCAAACATACTTGTGGAAGAAGCCGTTGCCGGGTTGCTGGAGAAGTACCCCGAAGCAGAAGTGATCCGGCATGATCTGGGAACCAACCCCATCCCCCACCTCGACTCCGCCAATGTCGCCGGCGTCAGAGGTGTTCCGAAAACGGAGACGGAAATAGCAACGCGCGCGCTGTCGGACAAACTGATCGCCGAACTGCGCAGTGCCGACACCCTGGTGATCGGCGCCCCGATGTACAACTTCAGCATCCCGACAGGGCTGCGTTCCTGGTTCGACTATGTCCTGCGCGCCGGTGAGACATTTCAATATACGGAGCAAGGTCCGCAGGGCCTGCTCGACAACAAACAGGTGATCCTGATCGAATCCCGTGGCGGACTCTACTCCGAAGGCCCGGCCCAGGCGATGGACTTTCAGGAACCCTACCTGCGCACCCTGTTCGGCTTCATCGGCCTGAAAAACATCAACTTCGTTCACGCCGAAAAAATCGGCTTCGGACCTGAAGCACGACAGGCAGCGCTGGCCGAAGCGAAAGAGAGGATCGCGACGCTGAGTTGATCGAGTTAACATTTCCTCCACAGCAGAACAAAAAACGGGCCGGCAACATTTTGCCGGCCCGCGTGTTTCCATCAGTTTTCGCCTGAAGCAGGATCTGCTGGGGCTGAGCTCACATAACGTCCAGAATCGCTATCGGCTCACCTTCCTGCAGATCCGCTTTGGCGATGACATACTCAGTCGCCTTCTCCAGACGGATGATATGCTTGAACTGCTCCAGCGCACCGGGCATCTCGTCAATCCGCTTGCGCCGGGCCTCATAACTGCTTCCCACATCCATAATGGATGCGTCCTGCGCCATCACTGCCTTTTTGATATCCTCTTCGGACACCTCTGGCGAGATCTTGTCCACAATCTTACCCAGCAGCAGATTCTTCGTGACCGACTCGACGGCTTCGGGCCGTGCTTCCTTCTTCGCCTGCTCCATCGTCTTTCTGGTCGACTTGAGATAGTTATCGAAGTTGTTCGGGCCAACCCGCTTGCGGAACTGGTTGATCATGAGCATGACCTGCTGATCGACCACCTCGTCCCGCAAGGGACAGGGGTTCTCTTGAATCAACTTTCTTATGACGGCATTGCGCTTATTGCTCTGCGTCTTTTCCTCGGCCAGAGACTCAAGGGATAAACGAACCTCGGCAGAAAACGCCTCCAGCGTATCGAAGGGCAGCGATTGCAGCAGTTTTTCATCGTCGTCACCGGCACCACGCTGCTTGCGCATTCCGTCGATCTGCCGCTTGACGTCCTCATCAGTCACGATCACCGGAGAATAAACAGCCTGCAGGCCTTCGTACTGTTGCAGCTCGATTTCAGGCTCGATACCGACGCGAATCTCGACACGGCAAGGATCGCCGATCTTGCACTCCTGCGGCCTGATCTCGGGATAGGTGATCGGATTGACCCCCAATTCCTTGATCGCGCTCATATAGTAAATCGGCAACACATTATTCAACCCCTGGCTGGCGAGTTTTTCCAACTCCGGATGTTGCCCCAACATGGCGCGATTGCTTAACGGCAGCCCTGTCGGCTTCTCCTCAGCATCCTTCGTTTTGAGGAATTCATCCATAACCGCCTTTTCAAAAATTTCGGCGTCTATTTCGATAAGGAACGTGACATCTTCTTTACTCGACTTGATCAATTTGACTGACATTAGTGGACTCCCGGGTTCGATTCATTCCCTGATTACATAATTTGGATTCTCTTGTCTCGTTTTGAGAATCGCTCCATTCATGTTCCCAACTGTCTTGATATCGCCCAACAAGGACGCTTCAAAACCGCTCCAGATAAGTATTTTCTTATGTATTTTCAGAAGGATAATTTTAAAAGCGGGCCCAGTCTCAATTTGAGACAAAGCTGGCCTTGCAACCGGATTATTCCGGCTTTATCTCCACCTGAATAAGGCCAACAAGCGCCAAAACAGGACGTCAATACAAAACAGCAAAAAGCAGGCCGAACGTTTGTTCACAAGAGATCGAAACCTAGATTTTCAGTAGCGAAAGGTCCATCAGAAGGGAAGTGAGGTCGGTCCGCAATAGTGGACACCATAAAGTTGGTCAGGCAGCCCCTTGCTGACTGATCGATTTCTTCCAGTATGCCGCCGGGGAGAGATTCCCCAGGCTGGCATGCCGCCTCTGCCGATTGTAAAACACTTCGATATATTCTCTGATCTCTTCTATCGCTTCCTGCCGGGTGCGATATTTCCGGTGATGAACAAGCTCGTTTTTGAGCGTGCCGAAGAAGCTCACCATTGACGCATTGTCGTAGCAGTTGCCTTTGCGGCTCATCGACGGTTGCATTTTGAACTGCTTCATCAGTTTCTGGTAGCTCTTCGAGCAATACTGACTGCCGCGATCAGAGTGATGAATCAATCCCTTCGGCGGCCTACGCTTCACTACCGCCTGAAAGAGGGCTCGACCAACAAGATCTTGGGTCACCCGGTGGCTCATGGCGTAGCCGACGATTTCCCGGTTCCACAGATCTTTGATCCCGGCCAGGTAAAGCCAGCCCTCATCGGTGGCAACGTAGGGGACCGACCTCAATTTCTTTGGACACTTCTCGTCGTCCCGTTTTGAAGATCTACATCATCATGGCACGACCCATCCGGAAAATAATTGATGCGATGTTCGCTGGGGTCAGCTCCGATGATGTTTTCTTCATGATAGAGATTTAACAGCCCGTTATCGTCGTACTCGTAATACGAAAGCAATGGGTGATCGCCGCTCACTCTGCGCAGCAAACCATTTTTATAATAAGAGTAATAGAATGGACCATCATATGTATCGACACGTTCGATATGGCCCGCATCATTCAGACGCAGCCACATATTTTCACCAACCTGGTTGCGTAAAAGGATTTCCTTGGGAGATTTTGCGATCACGATATAGCGGCCATCGGGATGGACAATACTGACTAAGCTCCCTTTGTAGTTAAAAACAAGGACCTCGCTGCCCTTTTTAAACTCGTACCCCGCTGCAGTTTTTTTCAGTTCACCGCGCTGACAACCATGCTGGTATTCGTAGAGCGTTCCCGCTGGGATAACTTCTGAGTGAAGTGCTTCTGCGGCGTCTGAATGGAGCAGGTCAGCATAAAATAGATGGCGTTTGTGTTCATCAGCGGCCAGCGCATCAAGATCGTCTGCTTGGTGACCCGTGGCATGGATAAGGCGTGCGAGACGTTCGCGCATGATCTCAAGGCTAAAACCAGGTGGGTGGAAGACGGTTTCATGTAAAATTCCCTGATCGTAGAGAACAATACTGCCATCAGGATTCAGTTGCAGGCGGGTCTCTAAAGTACTGCCCCAACCGAGGCCAAACAGGCCGTGATAATGGCTGCCGGAGTTGTAGTGCCGTTCGAAATTGTGAACAATCCAGTTATCGCCAAAATATAAGATATCAGTGGCCTGATGGCTGAACTCGGTCAGGCATTCACCCGCAGCATGAGCTCCGGTTGTGATAGACAGCACAAAAATTGAGATAAGAATCAGGCGTTTCATTGTAGATCTCCTTATGGAAAGAGCTGTTTCTCCGCTGATCGATGGAGATCACGAAAACTAAAAACTCTACGGACACGCCCCCCACTCGTTTCGATGCAAAATTTCTCTCTTTGTCAATAACTCCTAGTCCGTCAGGTCCTTGCACGAAAGTTTTCTCCAATTCACTTACAGAGTCTCTGTACCAAGCAATACGCCATTGATCGTAGTGAGTAAAACATGGGGAATCATATCCATACCGAATGTCTGCAGATACGGAACCGGTCTTATCGTTCTCACCATAGGCGACTGATTAGCCCAATTGACTTCCTATTTTTTTACAATAGACTTTCAGGGGCTTTGGATCTCCACCGGCAATACCGATGACACTTACCACCTCGGTCGCGATATCGCATCGTAGATGAGGTTCGGTTCAGGAGCTATGGATCGACATGCCAAGCGCTAGGTGGAGAACATTTAACCAAGTAAACCTTGCTACCCTCTGGATAGTTTGTCGGACAGACCTTCAGATTTTAAAAATCTGGTTATGCACAACGCTCCAGTGACTGACATAAGCTGTCACAGGGTTGGGTAAAAATGGTCTCCAATAGAGCAAGGAGGCCAGTTATGTTTGAAGAT
>PKUG01000195.1:0-9254 GCA_002869665.1 Desulfuromonas sp.
GTCGGTGAGCCGGGCGTCGGCAAGACTGCGATGGTGGAAGGGTTGGCGCGACGGGTCGCCGAAGGGGATATCCCCGATCTGCTTCAGGGGAGCGAGCTCTACACCCTCGACATGGGGGCGCTGCTGGCCGGGACCAAGTTCCGCGGCGATTTTGAAGAACGTCTCAAGGCAGTCGTTGCTGCGCTGCAGAAGCGCGAGAAGGCGATCCTTTTCATCGACGAGATTCATACCATCGTCGGCGCCGGTGCGACCAGCGGCGGCTCTCTCGATGCGTCGAATATCCTCAAGCCGGCCCTCGGGGCGGGGGAACTGCGCTGTATCGGTTCGACCACCTACGAGGAATACCGCAACCTGTTCGACAAGGATCGTGCCCTCTCGCGGCGCTTCCAGAAGATTGATTTGCAGGAGCCGAACGCCGACGAGACCCTGGAGATTCTCAAGGGGCTGCGTTCCCGTTATGAGGAACACCATCGGGTGAATTACAGCGAAGAGGCCCTGGAGTCGGCGGTTCAACTGGCGGTCAAGCATCTGCCGATGCGTCATCTGCCGGACAAGGCGATCGACGTGATTGACGAGGCCGGGGCCCAGCATCGGCTCGACGGCAACCCGAACCGCGCCATCGGGACCAACGAGATCGAGCGCGTGGTCGCGCGCATGGCCCGGGTACCGATCCGCACCGTTTCCGGCAGCGACCGCCAGCGTCTGCGTTACCTCGAGCGCGATCTCAAGCAGGTCGTTTTTGGTCAGGATCTGGCGATCGAGGCGCTGGTCAAATCGATCCATCGTTCCCGTGCCGGTCTTGGCCATCCGGACAAGCCGGTCGGCTCATTCCTGCTCACCGGTCCGACGGGGGTGGGCAAGACCGAAGTTACCAAGCAGTTGGCGTCGCAGCTCGGGGTCAAGTTCCTGCGCTTCGACATGAGCGAGTACATGGAGAAACACTCGGTCGCGCGGCTGATCGGCGCGCCTCCCGGGTATGTCGGCTTCGATCAGGGCGGTTTGCTGACCGAGGCCGTGCAGAAGAACCCCTGGACCGTGCTGCTCCTCGACGAGATCGAGAAGGCGCACCCCGACCTGTTCAATATCCTGCTCCAGGTCATGGATCACGGGACCCTGACCGACAACAACGGGAAGGAGACCGACTTCCGCAACGTCATCCTGATCATGACCAGTAACGTCGGTGGTCGTGATATGAGCGCCTCACCGATCGGTTTTGGCGAGCGCGCCGCGGCGGCGCCGAAGAATGCTCTGGAGAAGGCTTTTTCGCCGGAGTTCCGCAACCGGCTTGATGCGGTCATCAACTTTGCGCCGCTCGATCAGGGGGTGATGCTGCAGGTGGTCGACAAGTTCATCAAGGAACTCTCCGAACAACTTGCCGAACGCGATGTTGCGCTCAAGGTTACTCCTGCGGCGCGGCGGATGCTGGCGGAAAAAGGGTACGACCTGCTGTTCGGTGCGCGGCCGCTGGGGCGCCTGATCCAGTCGGAACTGAGCGACCCGCTGGCCGAAAAGATCCTTTTCGGCGAGCTGCGTAACGGTGGCGAGGTGCGCATCGGCTGGTCGGGCGGCAAACTGACCTTTCGTTATGAGTAAACAAAAACCGGGCTTCAGGTTTCAGGCTTCAGGAAAGGCACGGCCTTTGACCTGGAGCCTGTCTCCTGACACCTGATCCCTTCCCCCATGTCCTGTTATCAGCTCGATGAAGAACTCTGGTTTCCCCCTCCTGGCGAAGCTGAAGAGTATGGCCTGCTCGCTCTCGGCGGTGATCTCTCCCCGCAACGGCTGCTGCTGGCTTATTCCCTTGGCATCTTTCCCTGGTACAACCAGGGGGATCCGATTCTCTGGTGGTCTCCCGATCCCCGCTGCGTCCTCTTTCCCGACGAATTGCATGTGTCCCGCTCGCTGAAGAAATTCCTGCGCAAAAGCGAGTGGCGTGTCAGCTTCAACGAAAACTTCGCCGGGGTTATCTACTGGTGTCGCGGCCTGCGCGCCGGGCTTGACGGCAGCGGCACCTGGATCACTCCGGAGATGCGCAGCGCCTACCTGCGTCTGCATGAACTCGGCTTTGCCCATTCCGTCGAATGCTGGGACGGAGACCAGTTGGTCGGTGGCCTCTATGGTGTCAGTATTGGCCGTTGTTTCTTCGGCGAGTCGATGTTCAGCCGTCGTCCCAACGCCTCCAAGGTCGTCCTTGTCCATCTGATCGAGCGGTTGCGGGAGAAGAGTTTCGTTCTTCTCGACTGTCAGCAGACCACCGATCATCTGCTCAGCATGGGTGCCCGCGAGATCCCCCGTGATAAATTTCAGGATTATCTGCGTCAGGCCGAGTTGCCCCCTTATGGGCCGCTGATGAGTTTGTTCTAGCCGCATCGCACGGATTTTTAGCTGATTCTGGTTCGGCGCCGGAGAGTTTCGCGAGGTGTGTTGTTGTTTGGCAAGAAAAACAATATACTGCGTGGCACTCAAAACTTGTTAACCCACCGACACTTGAGGTGTGTGAATGGAACAGATAAAAAGCGTCTCCGAGATCAACGCTCGGATCGAAAAGGGGAAGGCGGTCGTTATGACCGCCGAAGAGGTGATCGGCTATGTCGAGCGCAAAGGGCTCGAAGCGGCGGCGAAGGAGATCGACGTCGTCACGACGGCAACCTTCGGGCCGATGTGCTCCTCCGGGGCCTTTCTGAACGTCGGTCATTCGAAGCCGAAGATTCGCATTACCGAGGCGACGCTCGATGATGTCGAAGCCTACGCGGGGGTCGCGGCCGTCGACCTGTACATCGGGGCGACGCAGCTACCGGTCAATTCGCCGAAAAACAGCTATTTCCCCGGGGAATTCCGTTTCGGCGGTGGGCATATCATCGAGAAGCTGGTGCGCGGGGAGTCGGTTCGCCTGTTCGCCCGTTCCTACGGCACCGAAGATTACCCTGTGAAGGAGATCAGTACCGAAATCACCTTGGCTGATCTCAACCAGGCGATCATGACCAACCCCCGTAACTGCTACCAGAACTACAATGTCGCCATCAATTCCTCGGCAGAGACTCTCTACACCTATCTCGGCGCCCTCAAGCCGAACTTCGGTTCGATCGGCTACTCCTCGGCCGGGCAGCTCAGCCCGTTGCTGAACGATCCCTACTATCGCTCCATCGGTATCGGTTCCAAGGTCTGGCTCGCCGGGGCGCCGGGGATCGTCTATGCCGCCGGTACGCAGCACAGCCCCGACGCTGAACGGGGGGAGAATGGTGTGCCGGTCGACGGTGCCGGAACCCTGGGACTGACGGCTGACATGAAGCAGATGTTGCCGGAGTTCGTTCGCGGGGTTTCCATCAAAGGTTACGGCGTGTCGCTCTCGCTCGGGATTGCGATTCCGATCCCGATCACCAGCCTTGAGGTGCTCAAATGGTGCACGGTTCGCGACGAGGAGATCTTTGCGCCGGTCATCGACTATGCGGTCGACTACCCGCAGGCAACGGGCAAGATGCTGACGCGGGTCAACTATGCTGAACTGCGCCGCGGGGAAGTCCGGCTCTTCGATCGTCTGATCGAAACCGGCAGCTTTTCCTCTTACGAAAAGGCGCTCAAGGCCGCCAACCTTCTGGCCGATAGTATTCGCGCCGGAGAGTTCACCGTCAACGCGCCGGTCATGTCCCTCCCCACTCAGGGGAGTTCACGGCCGATGAAAATAGTACCGCCCCAGGGAGTCTAACCATGGTGACCAAGCGCCTGTTATTTTTCTTTCCCCGCTGTGAAACCGAAAAGCCGATCGTTTACCATCTGGTGAAGGATTTCGACCTGGAGATCAATATCTTTCGCGCCAAGGTGACCCCCGATGAGGAGGGCTACCTGGTCCTTGACCTGACCGGCAATGAAGCGAATATCGACAAGGGGATCGCCTGGCTCGTCGGTTTCGGTGTCGAGGTGCGTGAGCAGGATAAAGGGTTGCGTTGGGATCAGGAGCGTTGTGTCTCATGCGGCAACTGCATTCCCCACTGCCCGACCAAGGCGTTGCGTTTTGAGGAGGATAAACGGACGCTCGGCTTCGACGGCGCTAAGTGTATCGTCTGCCTCAACTGTATACCCAACTGCCCTTACGGGGCCTGTTCTTCGATGTTCTGAATGATCGATTACAACTAAATGCGATTCTGCCCATTCGAGCCGCATGGCTCGGCTGGGCAGAATCGCATTTAGTTTAATAAAGTCATTGAGTTGTGAAGAAGAGTTACAGGTGAAATAAGCATGCGCAGGTTTCATCATTTTCGCTACCAGGAAGCCGCTTTTGCCGTTGCTACCAGCAAGCTGGCTGCGGTTCGGGATACGGTTAAAAAAATCCGTCGAGAGCTTGAAGCGTATATCACCGAGTTTCCGGAATTTCGCGACACGCTCATCCCCCAGGTCCAACTCAAAGGGAATCCACCTGAAGCGGCGATTCGTATGCACGCGGCCTCGCAGCTGGTCGGCGTCGGCCCGATGGCGGCGGTCGCCGGAACCGTTGCCCAGCTTGCGGTTGAAGCCGCTGTCGCAGCGGGTTGCCGCGATACGATCGTCAATAACGGTGGTGATATTTTTATGCACCTCGACAGGGAAGCATTTATCGGTATCTATGGCGGGGGACATGCGTTGGCGGACCGGGTGGCGTTTCATATCACACCGGAAGACACGCCGCTGGCCCTTTGCTCCTCCTCCTCGAAAATGGGGCACTCGCTCTCTTTCGGCGACTGCGACCTGGCGACCGTCTGCGCCAGTGATGGTGCCCTGGCCGATGCTGCCGCAACCCTGGCGGCAAACCTGAGCCGCGATACCGCTTCCGCCAGCGCCGCCGCCGAGCGGATCGCTGCCATTCCGGGGGTTCAGGGTGTGCTGATTCTGGTTGGAGAGGCGGTGATCAGTGCCGGGGAGATGCCGGCACTGGTTTCCTGCAGCCAGGATGCCGTTCGCACCCAGGTGGTGCGCCATCCGGAAAGTTGCTGAGTTTTCTCTCTTCCTGTCTTGCGAAGATGTGGCGTGCTCTAAATTTTCTGTGCCATGAAGCTTTTGAGATCAACACTTCAGGTTCTGCCTCACTCATCGTAAAATACGTCAAGTGACTCCAGGATTCCCTTCTCGTCGAATCTAAAAACAGCCGTTGTCTTTTCGACGATCGGATGAGCATCGCATCCGGTTAAAGTAAAAACCCCTTTCTCTTCTACCCAAACATAGGCCAGTTCTTTTTCATCTTTCGATAGCCGATCGGGCTCACCCATTTTGAATAATATTTCTATTCGAGACGTTTCTCCGATGGTGAATTCATCAGGGCTTGCGGGGAAAAATGTGCGAGATCCGGCCCCCGGCCGGCTGATCGGCACATAGCATCCGGTACTTATCCACGCCAACAGTATTATCAGCATGAATTTACGTAACCCCGTAGATAAATTCATTGGACGCGAACCTGTGAGTGCGACCTGAGAACCCCGTCAGCGTCGAAGACCAGAATAAGGCTGTACTTTGTGTCCGCCCAGGAAGATGTTTCTTCGCGAATGAAGTAGCCGCTTTTCTTGTCCCCTCCCAATCGATACATCAGGATATGATCGGTCTCAATCATCGCCGAAGGTTGACCGAACTTCAGAATGACCTCGGTTCGTGTCGTTTTGTTATCGCTGATAAAGGCTAATAACTCAGGATCTCCAGGGATTTGACTGATGCAGCTGGAGAAGAGCACAGGAGCCATCAATAGGAAGAGAGATCTTCTTTTCAAAAAAATCTCCATATTTAATAGTTGGTTATATGGTTTTCTATACCTGAAAAAATATGGAAGTCAAATTCTCCTATGTGACTTTCTGTATTGTCATTATAGGCTGTTTTTCATTGATTTTAGATGAAAGAATCGGGCTCTAATCGCAGGGGAGGTTGAATTGAACTCCCCCGAACGCCCTTGTCCGGGGGAGAGTTGGGCAGGTGCCTGACGGGTGTCTATTTCGGGCTTTTAAAGCTGCCCTGCATGACATGTGAGTCTGGTGCTATTTTCTCCAACTCCGGGTTGCCGGAGAAATCGTCCGCCGCCAAACTAGTGCCGGGGACATGACGTGTCAAAGGAAAGAGTCCCATCTGTGCGTATACGTTAAAAAATATTTCCTTGAGTCATGTCGCGGTGCTGAATTATGCTGTCCGACTTGTTGAAATCGAATCTGTTGCGTTCCGGTGCTGCCGGAAAGCGGCGGTGAGCAGAAGGATAAACGAATGAAAGCATATGTTCAGCAGTTGCTGGAGACGGTTGTCGCAGGGTTGAAGGAGAGGGGGACTCTGCCGGTTGAGAGCGCCCCGAACATTCAGGTTGATCGTACCAAGGACAAGGCCCACGGTGACCTGACGACGAACCTGGCCATGGTCATGGCGAAGCAGGCGAAAATGAATCCACGTCAGTTGGCGGGGGAGATTATTGCCTTGCTGCCGACAGGAGATCTGGTCGACGGGATTGGCATCTATCCCGATCAGGACAAGGACCTCATTCACAAGGATATNATCGCCGGGCCGGGATTCATCAACTTCTTCCTCAATGAAAACTGGCTGGCGGGGCAGATCGACAAGATTCTTGCCGATCCGCGCCTGGGGGTGGCGAAGACGGATAGCCCGCAAACGGTGGTGGTCGATTATTCCTCCCCCAATTTGGCCAAGGAGATGCACGTTGGTCATCTGCGCTCGACCATCATCGGCGACGCCGTGGCGCGGACGCTCGATTTTCTCGGTCACAAGGTCGTGCGTCAGAACCATGTCGGCGATTGGGGTACCCAGTTCGGCATGCTGCTCGCCAATATGGAAGAGTTGCGCAAGGAAGGGGGCGAGCTGAGCATGCAGCTGGCCGATCTGGAGGCCTTCTACCGCCAGGCCAAGGGGCGTTTCGATGAGTCGCCCGAGTTTGCCGACCGCTCGCGCCAACTGGTCGTTGAACTGCAGTCCGGTGACGCCTACTGCAACAAGCTGTGGCATGAGTTTCTGGACATCTCTCTGACCCACTGTCAGGAGCTTTATACGCGCCTCAACGTTGCCCTGACTCCGGACGATGTGATGGGGGAGAGTGCTTACAACGATGATCTGCCCAAGGTGGTGGCTGAGCTTGCCGCGGCCGGGATGCTGACCGAGGATCAGGGCGCCAAGTGCGTGTTCCTTAACGAATTTGCCGGCAAGGACGGCGAGCCGCTGCCGATGATTGTTCAGAAGAAGGATGGTGGCTACCTTTATGCGACCACCGACCTGGCGGCAGTGCGTTATCGCCAACAGACGCTGGGCGCAGAGCGCATCCTCTATTTTGTCGATATCCGCCAGTCGCTGCATTTCCAGCAGCTTTTTGCCGTGGCGCGCAAGGCGGGTTTCGCCCTGCCGGAAACCGGGCTTGAACACATGGCTTTCGGGACGGTCATGGGGGATGACGGTCGCCCCTTCAAGACCCGCAGCGGCGGGGTTGCCAAACTCTCCGACCTGCTCGACGAGGCGGAAAGCCGGGCTTATGAGCTGGTCAAAGAGAAGAATCCCGACCTGGAGGACGAAGAGCTGCGCAACATCGGCCGGGTGGTCGGTGTCGCTTCGGTCAAATATGCCGACCTGTCGAAGAACCGCAGCAGCGATTACATTTTCAGCTTTGACAACATGATCAGCTTCGAGGGGAACACCGCCCCTTATCTGCTCTATGCCTGCGCGCGGGTGGCAAGTATCTTCCGCAAAGCGGAGATCGCTGAAACCGAGTTGAGCGGCGCAGTCTTACTGACCGAGGAGCAGGAGCGCGACCTGGCCGGCAAACTGGTCCAATTCGGCGAGGTGCTCACCAGCGTCGCCGGCAAGGGCTACCCGCATTTCCTTTGCGGCTATCTCTACGAGCTCTCCGGAGCATTTTCCAGCTTCTACAAGAATTGTCCGATACTCGCCGCCGAAGATCCGGCGCTACGCCAGAGCCGGCTCAAGCTGGCGCTGCTGACAGCGAAGATCCTCGAACAGGGTCTGGCCCTGCTGGGGATCGAAACCCTGGAGCGGATGTAAACAAAAAGCCCGACCTTGATGAAGGTCGGGCTTTTTGCTTTTTGGGCTGTGCTTTTAACCCCTCTCAGAGTGACAATCGACTCTATGCTTGTCCAAGACAGTTCGTCTCCCGCTGAGGCGCTGTGGCGCAGAGCAAGACACGATCAAAATCATTAAAACAACAAGAATTAACAGGTTTTTTCTCTGCGCCTCCACGTGATTATCATCATTTCCGATTCCGATTCCGATTCCGATTCAGCTGTCCGGTGGTTTTGATTGTCCTGTGCCTCTGTTGTGAAACCGGTCCTTTATAGATCGATCTTCACCCCGACTGAGGCTGAGAAGAAGCGGTCGCCGAACTTTTCTGCCAGGCGGCGGGCACCGCGCAGGCCGGTACAGTGGGAGGCGCCGATCCGTTCGACCTGGAGTTCTTCGAGGCGGGCGAGGGTGGCGGACATCTGCTCTTCGCTGCAGAACTTAAGGTGGGTGCCGCCGAGGATCATGTGGATTTTGTTTTCGCCGGTGACCGCGAGGGCATGGTCGATGATGTTGAGCAGTCCGGCGTGGGCGCAGCCAAGGAGGATGACCAACCCCTTCTCGCTACGGATGAAGAGCGACAGGTCGTCGTGCAGGGGGTCGGCGTTGTAGTCCTCCTCATTTGCCGCGGGAACGACGAGGTTCGGGTCGCCGGTTTCTTCCGGATGAAGGTGGGGGATTTCACCGGAGAGGGTGAGGCTCGGGGTGACCTCGTAGGAGGCCGAACTGAAAATGAATTCGGCGCCGAGATCTTCCAGTTCCGGGCGTTTCCAGGGCATCCCGATGTTGACCAGTTTGCCGCTGTTTTTGCTGTAGCGTTCGTTGAAGAGATCGGGGTGGGCATAGATCGGCACCGGGCCGGTCTTTTCCAGGACCTGCTTCAAGCCGCCGACATGGTCGTAGTGGCCGTGGCTGAACATGATCCCCTGCAGGTAGGTGAAATCTATGCCGAGTTTTTCGGCATTGTTCATGATGGTCATGCCGCCGCCGGTGTCGAAGAGAAAATCGCCTTCCGGGGTAGACAGGTGGCAGGCGAAGCCATGCTCGCCAAGCAGCCCGTAGGGGCTGACGCTGTCGACGCTGTTTTCACACAGAACGGTCAGGTGAATACCCATGATTCTCTCTCCCTTCTTGATCGTCTAAACGGCCGGATTCTCGGCCAGCAGCCTGGCGATGATCGGCTGGTCGGCGGGAAGGATGGCACAATTTGTCATCTCCTCCGGAGTCAGCCAGCGATG
>PKUG01000195.1:9269-18115 GCA_002869665.1 Desulfuromonas sp.
ATCGGCGACATCGAGATGGACGATGGTTCCACTGGTCCAGCGGCAGATGTAGGCCAGGATCAATACGCTCCCCCAGTCGTAAGTATGATGCACAACTTCGAAAATCCTGTCGACCTCGATGCTGATGTCCAGCTCTTCCCTCAGTTCCCTTACCAGGGCGGCTTCGGGTGTTTCCCCCTCTTCCAGTTTGCCGCCGGGGAATTCCCAGAACCCTCCCAATTGCTTGTCGTGCGGGCGCTGGGTGATAAGGATTTTACCGTTATGGACGGTGATTGCCGCGCAGACAATCAGCGGGGTCGCCTTTTCGGGGGCTTTGCTCACGATGCTTCCTGTTGCGGATGTTTTTGGTTGGAGCCTCAAGCACTCTATGATAGAAACAGGCAGCTATCAAGCAGAGATCTGTATCTATGGAGTTTGACATGTTCAAGTTATCGGACAAAGGGCGCGGCGTCCGGCAGATGTTCGACGAAATCGCCCACAGCTACGACCTGTTGAATCGGCTGCTCTCTTTCGGGATCGACCGCCGTTGGCGGCGTTTTGCTGTCAGCCAGTTGAGCATTCCGAAGAACGGGCGCGTGCTGGATATCGCCACCGGGACCTGTGATGTGGCCCTAGAGGTAGCTGCTCAGACCGATCCGTCCGTGACCATTATCGGCGAGGATTTTACCCAGGGGATGCTGGTTCAGGGGCAGGTCAAGCTCGATGCTTCCCCCTATGGTGAGCGGATCATGCTCGTCAACGCGCCTTGTGAGGAGATTCCTCATCCGGACAATACCTTCGACGGGATCACCATCGCCTTCGGGATTCGCAATGTCGTTGATCGCGAGGCGGGGCTGCGTGAAATGGTCCGCGTCCTCAAGCCGGGCGGGCGGGCTGTGATCCTCGAGTTCTCCCAGCCCAAAAGCCAGCTGTTCCGCAAGATTTATTACTTCTATTTTCAGCAGATTCTGCCGACCATCGGTGGTTGGATTTCCAGAAAACGCAGCGCTTATCAGTACCTTCCCGATTCGGTGCTCGAATTCCCCAGCCAGGAGGAGTTTGCCGCAATGATGAAGGACGCCGGTTTTGGCCGTGTTCAGTATACGGCCCTGACCTTCGGCATCTCCACGGTTTACGTCGGCGACAAGCCAGCAGCGTAACAGATTGTTGAAAAGCGTCGGCGGTGCTGCTGACGCGCTGGATTCCCTTGAGAATTCTGAGATCCCCCTGCATCGGACATTGTCCGGATCAGGGGGATTCCTTTTTCTCCAGTTTGTCTTGTCCGCCGCCAATATCCTTGATCAGCTTCTCCGGCAGATTGAAGGCGCGCTTGAAAAAACCGCCGACGGCCTTTGAGAGGGACTCAAAGGGGATTGCCTCAACCTCCGGTTCTTTCGATGTCCCCTTGATCTCGAAGAGGGCGGTCACCAGGGCTTCGTTTTCGCCGCCGAACAGCCAGCCGGCGATCGGAATTTTCGTCAGGACTTTGTCGACGGCCCGCAGCGGCATGACTCCCATAACGAAATCGAGCTTGTCGTCGACCAGACTCTGAGTGCCGACAAGAGAGAGGTTCATCGCTTCGCTGGTGATTTTCAGATCGTCAGTGCGAAGCTGACCGTCGCCGACACGCACACTCCCTTCCATCAGAGCGAAGGGCATCCCTTCCTTATCCATATCGGGCAGGCTGCCGGTAAAAATTTGAGAAATGTTGAGTACCGAGAAGACACTCGCCAGGGTGCGGAACTTTCTCAGCACGCCGTCGAATACCTCCATGTGGATTCCTCCTCTGGCGGTATGCCAGAAGTGTCCGTCTTTGGTGTTGCCTTCGAGATAGAAATCACCATCCAGCGTGCCGTCGATCAGTCCATGCGACTGGAACAGGTCCTGGTGCAGCAGGGAGGCTTCGATTCCCTTGGCATGTCCCGAGATCTTCAGGGGGAAATCCTCTTCGTTACGGTCATGCTCGACCCGCGCCTGGCACCAGCCGCCGCCGTTGTTGAATTCCAGCGGATAGAGGACGAAGCGGCGCTGATGGTCGGTGATCAGCCCGCTGGCGTTGGTGAAATGGAGCCCGCCGAGGGTGCCCTTTTCGGCGGCGACCTTGATCAGGATCGGGTTCCCTTCCTTCTTGTGTTCGGCATGATGCTCCCCTTTGGGTGGCCCCTGGAAAACCTTGATGACATCGAGGACGTTAGCCGTTTTGGCCTGGATGTCGAGGTTGACGTGCGGATCGCTGAAATCGCTGACGCTGCCGAATACGGTTGCCAGCGTTTCGTCTTCAAGGCGGACATCGACAGGATCAAAGCTGATGCCGCCGGCATTGATGTGCAGGTGTCCCTTGAGATCGTAGAGCCGCATGTCGGGGTTGGCAAAAATCAGGTCACGGGCGCGGATGTTCGTGCCGCGGACATCGAGACTGAGTTGCGGATCGCTCCAGTCGGTGAGCAGACCATCGACGACGAGTGGCGATTCGCCGAGTGCGGTGTTGAGACCGATGAAGCTCAGGCCGTAGCGATCGAGCTGAACCTCGCCTGAGGTGTTTTCGAGGTCGCCGAGAATGCGGGTCAGATGCGCGCCGACTTTGTCGAGCTGCAGGTTGGAGTGGACGCCCTTGTCGTCACTGATCACTTCGCCGCCGATGGTGCCTCGTGCCTGAAGCCGCTGCATGAGTGGCGACAACGGGATCAGCTGAGCCAGCTCGATCGGTTCCAGGGCTAGCTGGTACTCCGGGGTTGCCGTGTCGCGGGTAAAGGCGCCGGTAGCCAGGATTGCTGCGTCCCCCAGGCGAAGTACGCCGCGCTCTAACACAATGGTGTCGTGCGTCAGGGTGCCCTGAACCAGCAGGCTGCCTTTGTCGGTTGCCTGTTTGATCAGCAGGGGGGATTTGCTGAGCTCCATCTCATCCAGATTGACCTGTAAGCTGAAGTCTGGAGTATCCAGGGGGCCGTTGAGGGTCAGGTCTCCGGGGATTCTGCCGGCAAGTTGCCAGCTCTCCATGGCTGGGATCCCACCTGTGAGGGTTTCGAGGTCCGGTTGAAAACTCACTTGCAGGGCGAGGTCCGGTCTGAGGAAGAGGTTGTGAATGCGTCCGGAAAATTCCAGCGGATTGCCGCCGAGAACGAGGATGCCGTCGCGGATTGCAAGCGTCCCTTTGTCCAGTTTGAGCCCAACTGACAGATCTTGGAACTGTTTCAGTTGCGGAATGTCACAGGTCAGGTCTTCCAGGGAAAAAACAGCGTCGATGAGCGGCAGCCCAGACAGTTTTTCGTCGGCCGCCCACGTCTTGTTGGCATTGATTTCCAGGCTTTTCAGCTCGCCGGAGAGCAGCTGTTCAGCATGGGGGATGCGCCAGCGCTTCAGCAACTGCGGATTGAGGGGCAGCTCTGTCGTTCCAAGTCGCGCGGCGATACTGTTTTGCTCTTCCCCCCGGGTATAATCAAAGGTTCCGCTCAATGGAATGCCGAGCAGGACCCCAGTGACATCGCTGAGCAGATCGCGCTCCGGAGAAGAGGTCCAGCGTCCATCGAGAGCGAAAATGCGCTCCCCGTTGCCCGTTGCGCTCAGCCGGGTCGTGAATGACAGCCCCAGCGCCGGGATCCCGGTGAGGTTCACTTCCAGATCGAGGGCTTCCGGATAGTTCTGCCCCTTGATTTTGGGCAACTCCGCGGTCGAAATACGATTTATCCGCAGCTTGGCCTGTTGCATCTCCTGGCGCCAGATTTGCGGATCACGGCTTGACGGCAGTTCGGTCTCAAGGAGCAGGTCGGCCCGATAGCGGGGGAGTTGAGCGCTGACGACCAGGTGCCCACTTTCGCCGGCTTTCCAGCCGGTCAGCACAGCGTGCAGGTCAGCGATCCGCAGGCGTTCGATACTGCCGCCCTGATGATCGTCCTGAAGGATGTCGAGGGTGGCATTCCGAACGCTAAGCAGCTTGATCCCGAGGCTGTTGATCAGGGTCTGCGAGGTTCCCTTGGCCGGGCGATCGGGGAAGGGGAGACGCAGCTTGAGCTGCGGGCCGTCGAGTTGGACCTGTTCGATGACGATGTCGCGGTTGATCAGTGGCTTCAGCGCCAGGGTAGCGGTCAATCGTGGGACCAGAACCAGCGGATCTTCCTGTGGTCCGATCCTGAACCGAGGCAACTCCAGGGCCAGCCCCTCATCAAAGGTGAATTCAGGAGTGCCGATGCTGACCGGTTGCTTCAGTGCCTGACTCAGCTGGTTTTCGAGAGTCCGGCGATAATCTTCGAGGTCGAGTTGGCTGAGGAAGTAGAGGGCCAGAGTGACGATGAGGATACAGAAAATCAGCAGGGAGGTGGAAACCTTGAGCAGAAGCCTGGCTGATCGTTTAAGCATGGGGCAGTGTCCGCATTTACATTTGAGGGAGGGGGAAAGTTAAATCCTTCCCATCATAGCGATTCGAGGCCGCCTCAGCAAGCGACAAAGCGGCCTGTTTTCCCGTTTGACGACAGGTGGATATCTATCTTTACATGGTTTCGCCCCGCTGATAACATGGCGTCCCCTTTAGCTGCGGTCATTCGCCATGAAAATCAAACGCCTGGAAATAGTCGGATTCAAATCCTTTGTCGACAAGGTCGTGCTGGACTTTCAGCATGGCATTACCGGCGTTGTCGGTCCGAACGGCTGCGGCAAGAGCAATATCGTTGATGCAATCCGTTGGGTTATGGGGGAGCAGAACGCCCGTAACCTGCGCGGGCGGATGATGGAAGACGTCATCTTCGGCGGCAGCGAAAGCCGCAAGCCTCACGGTCTGGCTCAGGTCTCGGTGGTCTTCGACAACAGCTCAGGGGTCTGCCCGCCGGCGTACAAGGACTACGCTGAGATCATGGTCACCCGCCGTCTGCATCGCAGTGGGGACAGCGATTACCTGATCAACAAGACCCCCTGTCGGCTGCTCGATATTACCGAACTCTTTATGGACACCGGGGCCGGAGCCCGTTCCTACTCGATCATTGAGCAGGGGAAGGTCGGCATGCTCGTCAGCGCCAAGCCGGAAGAGCGGCGAACTTTGATCGAGGAGGCCGCCGGGGTCACCAAGTTCAAGGCGCGCAAGAAGACCGCCCTGCGCAAAATGGAGGCGACGCGTCAGAACCTGGTCCGGCTCGGCGATATCATCACCGAGGTCAGGCGTCAGATCGGCAGCCTCAAGCGACAGGCCAAACGGGCCGAGAAATTCCGTGATATTCGCGGTGAGATGAAAAAGGTCGAGCTGAGTCTGACCGGGAACCGCTTTCAAAGTCTGACCCGCGATCTCGAAGAGGTAGCCCGCCATGAGGCCGAACAGGCTGCTGTTCTCTCCCGTCTCGATACCCGGCTGGAAGAAGGGGATCTGCAGCTGGAAGAACTCGAGCTGAAGGTCTCAGCGGCGGAAGCCGAGCACGCCAAGGCTCAGGAGCAGATCTATCACTCTGGATCGGAGATTCAGCGGGTTGAAAATGAGCTGGCGATGTCGTTACGTCAGCGTGAGCAGCTCGCTCAACAGGATGAAGATTTTCAGGCCGAACTCGATTCCTTCGCTGTTCGTTTGCGTGAACTGACTGAAGAACGGGCGACTTTGCTCGGTCAGGAAGAGGGGGGCGGTCGTGATCTGGACGCGCTGAAGGCCCGGGTGACGGCAGCGGAAATCCGCCTGCAGGAGAAAAGCGTCCAGGAACAGGAGTCGGCTCGGCGCTTCGAAGGCCTGCGGTCGGAGTTGATGGAGCTTTTTTCCCGCACCAGCCGCCTGGCAAATCGGCGCGAAGAGATCGAACGACGACTCGTCGCCGAGGGGGAACGGCGTGCCCAGATTCAGAAAAATTCCGGCGATATTCAGGACCAGCAGGAAGGGATTCGGAACCGTCGCCAGGCGCTCCAGACGCAGCTGGAAGAGCTGGCGGGCGAGCGCGAAGAGCTGGCGGATTATCTGCAGGAACTGGATGCCCGACGGGTCCGGAAAAATGAAGATCTGAAAGTCTGTGAGGCCACCCAGACGGAGGTTCGTCAGCAGCTGGAACGGCTACGTTCGCGCAGCGAGTCGCTGCTTGAACTGCAACGCAATCGTGAGGGGTTCGGCGAAGGGACAAGGCTGTTGCTCGCAGATGGTGGTGGTCAGGTCGTCGCCGATCTGCTGCGGGTTGAGGAAGCTTACGAAACGGCCGTCGAAATGGCTCTCGGTGAGCGACTTCAGGCACTCCTGGCTCCGGTCGCCGAACCGGATATCGCCGGTCTGAGCCGTCGCTTGCAGGAACAACAGGCGCGCGCTTCGTTGTTGCTGCCGCTCGCGGCCGAACAGGCCCCACCCTTCCCCGGCGGGACGCCGTTGATCGATCTGGTCAAGGTGGCACCGCAGCAGGCAGCGTTGCTGAAGCAGTTGCTGGCCGGGGTCTACTTTGTTGCCGATATCAGCGCTTGCCTGCGTGCACCCTTGCCGCGCGGAATCCTGTTGGTCGATAGCGCCGGGTGTTGCCTCGACTGGCGTGGCCTGTTATCCGCCGGTGCGACCGATGTCAGCGGCACCGGACTGCTGCGGCGGCAGCGGCAGATCGATGAGCTCGGTGAAGAGATTGCCGCCCTCGAAACCCGCTTTGCGGCTGGGCAGCAGGAACTGGAGCAACTGGCCGAAGAGCTTCTTGAGCTTGACGAGATGAAGACCTCGACCGCATCTCGAGGCCACGCCATGGAGTTGCAGGCCCTGGAGTTGGCCAAAGACCGTCAGGGGTTGCAGGCGGAGGAAGACCATCTGAACAAGCGTCTGGCCCTGCTGGTCTTCGATCTTGAGCAGATCGATGAAAGCCATGAGACTTTGCGGAGTGAAGACCGCGAGTTGGCTGAAGAGCTGCTGGTCGCCGAGGAAAAGCGCCGACTGCTGGAGGCTGACTCCGGAGAACTGCAGAGCCGCCTGTCCACGCTCCGTCGTGAGCTTGACGAGTTGCGCGAGAGCCTGACCACGGAGCGGGTTGCGTTGGCGTCGTTGCAGCAGCAACAGGCCGCCCTGAGGGAGACGTTGACCCGTATCGGTCAGCAGCAGAAGGAGATTGAACAGCGCCGAACCCAGATCCTGCAGCGGCGCCAGGGGGGCGAGGAGACCCGGGAACGTTTGCAGGAGAGTGAGCACGCCGCGCGCATGCGCCTTGAGGTCATGCTCAATCATCGCACCGAACTGCAGGAAAAGCTGGACCGCACCCGCGAAACCTACGATCAACAACGCGCACAGATCGACGAACTGCGCGAGCAATTGCGCCGCGTACGCAGTGAGGCCGAAGAACTGCGTAAAACGGTGGTCAAGCTGCAGTTGCGGCAGCATGAGCTACAGGTCGATGCCGAGCATGTGCGCGAGAGTGTCCTCGATCGTTACCGGATCGATCTGCGTGAACATCAGGTGCCCGAGGCGACGGAAGACGAACTGGAGCGGCAGCAACAACAGTTCCGCAGGCTGCAGGAACAGATCGAGGCCATGGGAGAGGTCAACCTGATGGCGATCGAGGAATATCGTGAGCAGGAGGAACGTTATGATTTCCTCTCGCGCCAGCGTGATGACCTGAATCAGGCGCTCGACGATCTGCAGAAGGCGATCAGCCAGATCAACCGGACCACCCGCCGGCGCTTCAAGGAAACCTTCGATCTTGTCAACGAGAAGTTTCAACAGGTTTTTCCGCACCTGTTTCGTGGCGGGCGGGCCGAACTGTCTCTGACGGATGAGGATGACCTGCTGGAGACGGGGATCGAGATTGTCGTCCAGCCGCCGGGCAAGCGCCTGCAAAGTGTCAACCTGCTCTCGGGCGGGGAAAAGGCGCTGACGGCTGTTGCCTTGATTTTTTCAATATTTTTGATTAAACCAACACCGTTCTGTATTCTGGATGAGGTTGACGCGCCACTGGATGATGCCAATATCGACCGTTTTGCCGGTCTGGTCCGCGAGATGGCGGAGCAGGCACAGTTCATTATCATCACTCACAGTAAGCGAACGATGGCGGTTCTCGATACCATGTACGGCGTGACCATGCAGGAGCCCGGCGTTTCGCGGTTGGTGTCCGTGCGTCTGAATGCCCCGGAAAAAACCGCAGAGAACGACTCCGCCCTGTCTGCCTGAACAGGCAGGGTGCTAAATTGTAAAGGAAGATGAATCACGATTACGCTAAAGGGAGGGTGCTGTGCCGTTTAAAACGTTACTGAACCGCTTGCTGGAGGATATCCCCGGAGCCCTGGGCGCCATTATTATCGACTGGGAAGGGGAATCCGTAGACCACGCTGCGCGCATGGATGATTACGACATCAAGTTGCTCGGAGCGCACAACGGAATTATCCTGAATCACATCCGTGGCACAATGGATGAAATCGCCAGCAGCGAATTGGAGGAGGTTATCATCCGAACCGGGGAGAACAAGACCCTGATCGCTCCCCTGACGGAAGATTATCTTTTGGTTATGCAGTTGGGACCCAAGGCCATCGCATCCAGAGCGGCGTTCAAGATGCGTCGTTGCGTTTCGGCCCTGCGTCATGAATTCGAGTTCTGATCCCGGCCTTTAATGCTGCCGGGCAGGTGGGAATCTGTTCGTTTATGGAATCACTGAAAACGTTTGACTGGGCCGGTGTCCTTGACTGGCTCAATACGCTTATTGCCGGTTTTTCTCAATTTCTCGTGGACCAGGGTGTGCCTGAAGAATATTCGGCACTTGCCGCCATGGGAACCCTGTATCTCGGAGCGACCCTGGTCGTTCTGATCTTCATTCTGCTGCTGTTGAAGCTTTTCGGCCGCAGGGAGAAGCAGAAAAAGGTTGCTCCGGCGGATGTTGCTGAGGAGCCTTTGGCCGAAGCCGAAGCCGAAGCCGAAGCCGAAGCCGAAGCCGAAGCCGAAGCCGAAGCCGAAGCCG
>PKUG01000072.1 GCA_002869665.1 Desulfuromonas sp.
CTTTGGTCAGGTTCATCAGCTCTTCGGTGCATTCCCAATCCTTGAACTTGGCGTTCTGGGCCAGCAGCTCCTGCTCCAGGGCGCTGATGCCGTCCATGTCGCGGTTGCCGTACAGTTCGGTACGCTTCTCCATCGCGTTGAAGGGCGCCCAGCTCTTCGGGTAGACGATATCGGCATCCTGGAACGCTTCGGCCATTGAGCCGGTCTTGCTGAATGAGCCGCCTGCGGCTGCGGCGTTCTTGAGCGCGACCGCCTCGACTTCCGGCATCACCTCGTAGCCTTGCGGATGGGCCAGCACGACGTCCATGCCGAAACGCGTCATTAGCCCGATGATCCCCTGCGGCACCGACAACGGCTTGCCGTAGGACGGGGAATAGGCCCAGGACATGGCGATCTTCTTGCCCTTGAGGTCCTCCAGGCTGCCGAAGTGCTGGATCAGGTGCATTGCATCCGCCATCGACTGGGTGGGATGATCGATATCGCACTGCAGGTTGACCAGGGTCGGGCGCTGTTCGAGGATGCCGGCGTCGTATCCCTGCTGGACCGAGGCGGCGACTTCGCGCATGTAGGCGTTCCCCTTGCCGATGTACATGTCGTCGCGGATACCGATGACGTCGGCCATGAAGGAGACCATGTTGGCCGTCTCGCGTACCGTTTCGCCGTGGGCGATCTGAGACTTCCCTTCGTCCAGGTCCTGAACTTCGAGGCCGAGCAGGTTGGCGGCGCTGGAGAAGCTGAAGCGTGTCCGCGTGGAGTTGTCGCGGAACAGCGACACGGCCAGGCCGCTGTCGAAAACACGCGGGGAGATGTTCGTCTTGCGCAGATCGCGGAGGATTCCGGCGACCTTGAAAACGGCGGCGATCTCGTCGTCCGTGCGATCCCAGGTGAGCAGGAAATCGTCGAGATACATCCCCTTGCTGTCAAGGGCGGCAAGTTGCTTGATTTTTTCTTCGATGATGGCGTTGGGCATAGGGTTCTCCGATTAATCAATAATTGATTCTGAAAGCTTTTTCACCACTAAGACACTAAGGGCACGAAGAAGGCCAATCAGGTTTTTTCTTTCCAGATTCGGAAAGCATTTCAGGGTGCCTTGGCCCTTTCGTGGCAAATCTTTTTTTAATTCCTTGCTACAACCCGATCCGGTCGTTGAAATCCTCGATCAGGGCGTCGATCTCAGCGACCTGGTCGAACATCGGGTACCAGTAATCGTCGTTGTCATACCACTGGGCGTTCAGCTCGGCGACTTCGCGCCCCTGCTGTTCGATCCAGGTGTAGTACTTGAGATTGTGGACCCGCTTGCGCTCGTAGTAGTTCATTTCCTGCATGTGGTCGATGGTCACGCTGTTGAGCAGCTCGATATCACGCTGGGCATCGGCCGCGCCGTAGACACCGCGCTCCTGCTCCAGTTCACCGAGACGCGAGCCGTAAAGCTGCATCGAGTCGGTGGCGATGGAGACGACGTAGTCCTTTTCGGTCAGCTCGTTGTACTTGGCGTACTTGATCGCCGCGACCATGTTGCCGATCCCCGAGATGCCGAGCAGATCGAGCCGGCTGACCAGTTCTGCATCGACACCGTTGGCGATCAGCGCCTGGCGGCCGAGTTTCTCGTTGAACAGCCGCAGGGTGCGCATCGGCACCTCGTCATCGACGGCAACGGCGAAGTCGGTCTCCTTGCAGTTGTGGACCCAGGGGATGTGCTTATCGCCGATCCCCTCGATGCGGTGACCGCCGAAGCCGTTGTAGAGCAGGGTCGGGCACTGGAGCGCTTCGGCCGCGACCAGATGCGAACGCGGGAAGCGGCGCTTGAGATAGTAGCCCGCTCCGAGGGTACCGCCGGAACCGGAGGAGGAGACATAACCGGCGTAACGTTTACCTTCGGTCAGGTACTGTTCGAGCAGGCTCTCGACGGCGTAGCCGGTGACGTTGTAGTGCCAGAGCGGGTTCCCCATCTCATCGAACTGATTGAAGATCTGCAGGTCCTCGCCGGAACGGCGCAGCTCCCAGCACTTGTCGAAGATCTCCTTGACGTTCGACTCGCACCCCGGCGTGGCAATCACCTCGCCGGCGATCTTGTTAAGCCACTCGAAACGCTCGCGCGACATCTCCTCGGGGAGGATGGCGATGGCATTACAGGCCAGCAGCGCCGAGATGTAAGCCCCGCCGCGGCAGTAGTTACCGGTCGACGGCCAGACCGCCTTGGTCCGCTGCGGGTCGAACTGGCCGGTCACCAGACGCGGCACCAGACAGCCGAAGGTCGCGCCGACCTTGTGCGCGCCGGTCGGGAACCAGCGCCCGGTGAGCATGATGATGGTCGCCTTGCAGCCGGTCAGTTCCGGCGGCAGGACAATATGGTTGACCCCGCCGTAGAGGCCGCCGGAATCCTTCGCTTCGTTGTTCCAGGTGATGCGGTAGAGATTGACCGGATCGAGATCCCAAAGGCCGGTCGTCTTTAACCGTTCGCGGATCTTTTCCGGCACCTTTTCCGGGTGGCGCATCATTTCAAAGGTCGGCAGGGTGATCCCCTTCTCCCGACAGTAGGCGGCGTTCTTTTCCAGGGTCTCCTGGTACAATGTCAGATCGATCACGTGATTCTATCCTTCTCTCACAGAATGTCGTCGATGGAGCCGATCAGCTCCTCAGGCAGATGGATGCCGAGTTGGGCGCTTCTGCTGTCCTTGAGACCGTTGCCGGTCGTCAACACCACGGTCAGGGCGTTACGGTCGAGGTCGGGAGCGGCCTTGATAAAACCGGCAAAGGCGGCGGCTCCGGCCGGCTCGGTGAAGAGCCCGGTGGAGGCAGAGAGGCGCACCTGGGCGGCAATGATCTCGTCGTCACTGACGGTCATCAGCTCGCCGTTGAAAGTTTTGAGTTGCTGCAGTGCATGCAGGCCGTTGCGCGGCACGTCGACGGAAATGGAATCGGCAACGGTCGCGGCCGGCCGCGGGGTGAACTCCCCCGTCTGCAGCGCACGGCAGAGGGCGTCCGAGCCTTCCGCCTGGACGCCGATAATCTTCGGAACGTCCGCAATCAAACCGAGCTGTTTCAGATCCCGAAACCCCTTGTAAACACCGGAAAGGATGCAGCCGTCGCCGACCGAGACGAAGAGGGTGTCGGGCGCGCGCCCGAGCTGCTGGAACAGCTCCAGGGCGACGCTCTTCTTCCCTTCGATGGTCATCGGGTTGTAGGCGGTATTGCGGTTCATCCCCCCCTTGCGGCGGGAATAGTCGAGGGAAATGTCGTAGGCCAGATCGTAGTTGCCGGCCACACGATAAACTTTGGCACCATACTGCAGCGCCTGAATCAGTTTGGCGATCGGTGCGCTCTCCGGCAGGAACAGGGTGATCTGCTGCCCGGCGGCGGCGCCGATTCCGGCCATCGACGAACCGGCATTGCCGGTCGAGGCCAGGGTGATTTCGTTGATGGAGAATTTACGGGCAAAGGCCGAAACCAGGTAGGACGCCCGGTCCTTGAAGGACGCCGTCGGGTTGCTGCCGTCGTCCTTGATGTAGAGCTGCGGGAAACCGAGGCTGGCGCGCACGTTGCGCGGCTCCCAGAGCGGTGTGTTGCCAACCGGTGCCGGCGGGAAAAACTCGCGCTCAACCGGCAACAAGTCAAAGACTGAAAAATCCGCACCGACCTCTCCCACAAGCTCGACGTCGAGGACGCCGTGCAGCGGTTGGTCGGGCTGCTGCTGCGCGCTGCAGGTCGGGCAGAGCGTCAGCTCAGGGGTGATGTCGTAGCTGCGGGCACAGAGGCTGCAGCGATAGGAAAACTCCATTGTTTCTCCCACAGAAGCAATTTCCGATAATTTTTTCCCTCTCTCCGAGGGAGAGAATTGGGGCGAGGGGGGAACCTGTCAAAGGAGCCCCCTCATATACGGCCTGCGGCCACCTTCTCCCCAAGGGAGAAGGGCGCAACTCACATCGAACTCCGTTTGTCCCCGAAGGCCACAGCCTTCGGGGACAAACTCTCTGCATGAATTAGTTGGAGGTCGCTTCGATGAAGGCGTTCATCATCTCTTCACCTTCGGGACCGAACTTCTCGACGATCAACTGCTTGACCGCCGGAACGGCAACACGCTTAAACTCGGCTTTTTCTGCCGCGGTCAGAGTGTTGACTTCCATGTTCTTGGACAGCTCGGCGAGACCGCGATCGGAGGCCTCGATGACGCGGCCCATACCACGGCCGGCGACGATGGCCGATTTGGCGGCGGCAGCGACGACATCCTTCTCACTGTCGGTCAGGCTGTTCCAGAAGTCCTGGTTCATGACCCAGACGTAGGGTGCGAAGATGTGACCACTCAGGGTCAGGTACTTTTGAACTTCCTGGAACTTGGCGAAGGCGATGATCGGAACCGGGTTCATCTGGCCGTCGGCAACGCCGGTCTGCAGCGCGGTGTAGACTTCGGACCAGGAGATGGCTGCCGGCTGGCCGCCCATGGCGCTGATGATCGCCTTATGGGTGTCGAGGCCCATGGTGCGGATCTTGACGCCTTTCATGTCGGCCGGGGTGTGGATCGGGCGCTTCGAGTTGGTCAGATGGAAGAAACCACCCGAGTCACCGAAACCGAGGACATGCATACCGGTCTTCTGCTCGATATCGCCGGCCAGCTTGGCGCCGAAGGGGCCATCGAAGACCTCATAGGTTTTGGCGATGTTCGGGAAGGCGAAGGGAACGTCGATAACCCCGATCAGCGGGTAGGTCGAAGCGAAGCCGCCGACGGAGTGGATACCGGACTCGATAACGCCGGCCTTGACCTGCTGAACGACGTCACCATCCTTGCCCAGCTGGCCGCTCGGGAAGGTCTGAACCATGACCGAACCGTTGGTGCCCGCTTCAACCAGGCTCTTGAAGACGGTCGCCATGGCGCCGGTCGGATTGTCGAACGGATCGTCCTTGTTCAGGTGGTGCAGTTTAATGGTTTTGGCCGCCAAAGCGCCGCTCGCCACACCGGCGACCGCGAACAGGGCAACCATGAGAATGACCAACATCTGTTTTGCAGTTTTCATTCGTGCCTCCTGACAGTGTTGTGGCAACAGCTGTTGCCGTTTCCTACAAGTTTTGCCGACGCAGCCCTTTGCCCGTCGGCGCTGGTTTCTACATCAGCAATCGCGGGATGAACAGGGTCAGGTCATCCCAGTAAGCGACGATGAACAGAATAATGACTTCGACGGTGATGAACGGCAGCAGCGAATAACTGATCTTCTCGATCCGCTCCCCGGTCACCGACGACATGACAAACAGACAGGCCCCGACCGGCGGGGTCATCAGCGAAATATTGAGCGCCAGAACGATCATGATTCCGGCGTGAACCGGGTTCATGCCGATGGTCGTGGTCAGTGGCCCGAGCACCGGCGCAAGGATGATCAGCGCCGCGTTGATATCCATGAACATCCCCACCGCCAGCAGCAGCGCCAGGATCAGGGCGATGATGACGTTGGGGTTGCTCGACAGGAAGAGGAAGAAGGCGGCGATCTTCTGCGGAATCTGCATGAAGGTCATCCACCAGCTCAGGATCGAGGCGCTGGCGATGATCAGAAAGACGATCCCTGTGATCCGTGCAGTGCGGATCAGCATGTCGACGATATCGGAGAACTTGAGCGCCCGGTAGACGACGACGCTGATGAACAGGGCGTAAAAAACGGCAATCGCCGCTGCCTCGGTCGGGGTGACAATCCCGAAGAGGATCCCACCGAGGATGATCCCCGGCATCATGATCGCCAGAAAACTCGATTTGAAGGCCCAGAGGATGCGCATCAGACTGAAGCCCTGCTTGCTCTTCGGGAGATTGAGCCGACGGCCGAGGGCGGCGATAACCGCCATGCAGAGAACGCAGATCAGCAGGCCGGGGAGAATCCCGGCGGCGAACAGGCCGGCGATCGAGACCCCCATCAGCGAGCCGTAGATGACCATCAGGTTCGAGGGGGGGATGGTCGGACCGATGATTGAGCCGGCGACCGTAACCGCGCAGGAGAAGGGGCGGCTGTAGCCTTCCTTGACCATCGCCGGCACCAGGGTGTTGCCGAAAGCGGCGGTATCGGCGACAGCGGCGCCGGTCATCCCGGCGAACAGGACCGAAGCGATCATGTTGGAGTGGGCCAACCCGCCACGCAGGTGGCCGACCAGGGCGTCGGCAAACGCCGCCAGGCGTTCGGTGATCCCGGAGCGGTTCATGATCTCGCCGGCGAGGATGAAGAAAGGCATCGCCATGAAGGTGAACAGGTCGAGCCCTTCGAAGAAGCGCTTTGGCGCCATCATCAGGAAGTTCTCCCCGCCGATCTGCAGCAGGCCGACCACCCCGGCGATACCGAGGGTGACGCCGATCGGCAGGCCGATGAGGATAAAGAAGAAGAAGAGTATGATCACCAGGGTCATGGCAGCCGTCCTATTGGGTGTTCGCCGGCGAGGCGGTCGATTCCTGGCCGAGCAGCATGGCGGCGAACATCTGGAATGCGGTCAACGCAGCAGAGATCGGCACCGAGGCGAAGGGGATGGTCATCTTCATGCCGAAGATGGTCGCATACTGCCCCATGCCGGCCTTGGTCATGCCGATGCCGTACCAGGCGAGGAAGAGGAAGAAAGCGATCCCGATCAGGTCGAGGCTCACCTGCAGCCAGCGCTTCAGGCGTCCGGGAAGGATGTTACGCACCAGGTCGAGGCCGATATGCTCGCGGTAATAGGCACCGCAGGAGACCGCCAGCAGCGCCGCCCAGATCATCACGTAACGCGACAGCTCTTCCGGCCAGGTCTGCCCCAGGTGGAGAAAATAGCGCTCGACGACGCCGAACCAGATGATCACCACCATCACCCCGACCAGCAGCGCGCAGACCCGCTCCACCACCCAGTTCAGTTGCGTGGCGAAACGTTGCAACGCGCCCCGCTTCTCTTGCTCTGTCTCAGTCGTATTCATAAGTCTCCCGGCCTTATAAGTGCTGCGGCCGCCTGTGCTCCCTGATCGCTAAAGGACGATGTGCGTCCCGCTTTTCTTGTGAACCGCATCGACCAGCCGTTCCGCCGAGCTGATGATCGCCCGCCGGCCGCCGCCGCGCAGAAAGTTAATCGCGGCCTGAACCTTCGGCCCCATGCTGCCGGTGGCGAAATGCCCTTCAGCCAGGTACTGCTCCGCCTCGGCGACGGTCATGAAATCGACCGCCCGCTGGGTCGGTTTGTTGAAATCGAGAAAGACGGAATCGACGGCGGTCAGGATCACCAGCATGTCGGCTTCCAGCTCGTTGGCCAGCAATGCCGAGGAGAGGTCCTTGTCGATCACCGCGTTGACGCCGGAGAGGTTCCCCTGCCCATCGACGACGACCGGAATCCCGCCGCCACCCGAGGCGATCACGCACTGGCCCGCTTCGAGCAGGCTGCGGATCGCGTTAACTTCGATCACCCGCTGCGGCTGCGGCGAGGGGACGACCCGGCGGTAGCCCTTGCCGTCCTGGAACACCAGCTCCCAGTTGGGGTGTTTCTCGCGCAGGGCAGCGATCTGCTCTTCCTTGTAGAAGATGCCGATCGGCTTGGTCGGCTTGGCGAACGAAGGGTCTGCAGGGTCGACCTCGACCATGGTCACCATGGTCGCCGCGGTCTTGTTGATCCCCCGCTTGCGGAAGCTGTTGTAGAGCGATTCCTGCAGCTGGTAGCCGATCGCCCCCTGGGTGTCGGCGACACAGTTGATCAGCGGGACGAAGTGCAGCTCACCGGCCTCGAAGGCCAACTCGGACCGGCGCAGGATAAAACCGACCTGCGGACCGTTACCGTGGGTCAGCACGACCTGGTAGCCGAGGGCAATGAAATCGGCGATATACTCCGCCGTCTCCTGGGCCGTGCGCAGCTGGTCGTGAATCTCCAGGTGCCCTTCATCCTTGATCAGGGCGTTGCCGCCGATGGCGACAACCACCCGCTTGATCGTCAGTGACATGTCTCTTTGCTCCAGGGCCGGCTTAACCAGCGTACTTGTCGGCGTAGATCGACGGAATGACGGCGTACATCGCCGCCGCCTTGACCAGTTCGTCCTTCCAGGTCACCTCGTTCGGCGCGTGGGCCTGGTCTTCGTGACCGGGGCCGAAACCGATACAGGGGATGTTATAACGCCCCATGATCGACACCCCGTTGGTCGAGAAGGTCCACTTGTCGACCAGCGGTTCGCTGTTGAACAGCCCCTGGTAACACTCGACCAGGGTCTGGCAGGCGGCATGCTCTTCCGGCAGCACCCAGCAGGGGAAGTAGCACTCCGTCGGGTAGACCAGCCCGGTGTACGAAGGGCGGTCGTAGCCGTACATGCTGACCTTGGCGCCGGCCTTCTGCACTGCCGGCAGGGCGCGGATTTCGTCGAGCGCCCCTTCCCAGGTTTCGCCGTCGGTCAGGCGCCGGTCGATGGAGACCGCACAGCCGTCGGCTACGGCGCAGCGTGACGGCGAAGTGGAAAAAATTTCGGAGACAGTCAGCGAGCCTTTGCCGAGGAAGGCGTCATCCTTCAGCCGCAGGTGCAGCTCCTGGAGCTCCTGGAGGATCGGGGCCATCTTGAAGATGGCGTTGTCGCCGCGCTCCGGTGCCGACCCGTGGGAGCTGATCCCGGCGACGTCGACGCGAATCTCCATCCGGCCACGCTGGCCGCGATAGATGCCGAGCGAGGTCGGCTCGGTGGAGACGACGAACTCGGGGCGAATGCCGCTCTCTTCGATGATGTACTGCCAGCAGAGGCCGTCGCAGTCCTCCTCCTGCACGGTGCCGGTCACCAACAGGGTGTAATCGCCGGCGAGATCGAGATCC
>PKUG01000096.1 GCA_002869665.1 Desulfuromonas sp.
CCCCTCCCTGACAACCCAGCGGGCGATGGTTTCGGAAACCGAGGTGAAGTCGGTCACCATTGCGGGATCGCGAAAGGCATCCTCACCGGCGCCACCGTTGAACAGCACGTGGGTATCGTCGAGGGCGTGAATATGCATGACCGAGATCGGCCGGGCCGGGGTGCAGACGGTTGTGTTATCCGTCCCGGCGACCGAGGCGACCGCGGTAAAGATGTCGGCCATCTCGCAAGCCAGCCGGTGCGCCAGCGTGCCGCCGTTCGACATCCCCGTGGCAAAGATTCTTTTCTTGTCGATGGCAACCTTCGCGGCGATGTCGGCGATCATTCCCCGCACGAAGGCGACCTCATCGACCCCGTTATCGCGCGCGTAACCGCAGCACTCCCCGGCGCTCCAGGTTGCCAACCTGCCTCGTGGCAGGACACTCGACCCGTTGGGGAAAGCGACGATAAACCCTTCGCGCTCGGCCGTTTCGCACCAGCCGTAATGTTCTGCGGCATGCTCCATATGCCCGCCCCCACCGTGGAAGAAGAAGAGCAGCGGCAACGGCTGCGTGCCGTCGTAACTTGCGGGCACGTGTAACAGGTACTTCCTGCCGCTCTCCAGCCGCAGCTCGTATTCCCCGGCCTGCAGCGCCGTGTCAGCACCGTTCGCCTGATCGCGGAACCAGCCTGCCGTCGATGTCCAGGCAAAGGCCATCCCCCATAACAGGCTCATCAGCAAAAGAATCACAACCTGCCGCGTGCTTAGTCTAAATATTCCTGACATACAGACTCCATATCCATCCATCAACGTGGACAGCTCTCATCTTACCCTGTCCTGCAGCCAGCTCCAATCGACCGACCACACATTAGCCTCGTGTTACGCATATGTAACCCCGGAAACGAAAGACTCATCCGGGAATCATTTATCAGTAACAGTCTTCTGTTTAAGTTCCACGAACAAAATTTTACACAGGAGACTGTCCATGCTGACAACCGACGTATCCCCGGCTCCCCCGTTTCTGATGTCCCGTAACCAGGATGCCACACGCCGCTCCCTGCTGCGCAACCCGCTGATGAAAAGTGCAGAGTGCCTGCTCGGGCTGCAACGCTGCCAGCACCTTTACGATCAACTCGACAGCACGATCCCGGCGCATGAGTTTCCCCGCCATGCGCTGAAAAAACTGAACGTCGATTATCAGCTTGCCGAGCACGAGCTGGAGCGGATACCCGCCTCCGGCCCCTGCGTGCTGATCGCCAATCATCCTTTCGGCGGCATTGAGGGGCTGATCCTGATCGACCTGCTGACGCGCATCCGCCCCGACTTCAAGATTATGGCCAACTATCTGTTGAGCCGTATTCCGCAGTTGCGTGAACGACTGATCCAGGTCGATCCCTTCGGCGGTGAAACAGCCGCCCGCACCAACCTGACCCCGCTGCGCCAATCCCTGAGCTGGCTCAAGCAGGGGGGACTGCTGGTGATCTTCCCGGCCGGAGAGGTCTCTTCGCCGCAACCGGGGCAGGGGGTCTGCGATCCCCCCTGGAGTTCGACCCTGCCGCGTCTGGTGCGGATGAGCAAGGCCCCGGTGCTGCCGGTTTACTTCCCCGGGACCAACGGCCCCCTTTTCCAGCTGGCCGGCCGCGTCCATCCGCGCCTGCGTACCCTGCTGCTGCCGCGCATGTTGCTGAACAAGGCCGGACGCACCCTTGAACTGCGGGTCGGCAACCTGCTTCCGGCGATCAAGCTGGGCGGTTTCAAGGACGACCGCGAGCTGAACACTTACCTGCGCCTGCGCACCTATGCTCTCGAATTGACGGACGCCGCAACGCAAAAGGCCGAGGTCAAAACCGTCGGCAACGCAGACGTCCCGCTGGCCGCACCCCAGGACCCGGCCCGGATGGCCGCCGAGGTCGCCCTGCTACCGCAAGAGCAACGCCTGCTGCACAGCGGTGATCTGGATGTCCTCTGGTTCCGCGCCGAGCAGGCACCCGCATTGCTCCAGGAGATCGGCCGCCTGCGCGAACTGACCTTCCGCCAGGTCGGCGAGGGGACCGGGCGCGCCAGCGACCTCGACCACTTTGACGCGGACTACCTGCACCTGTGCCTGTGGAACCGCGAGAAGATGGAGTTGGTCGGCGCCTACCGCATCGGCCGGGTCACGGAGCTGGTCGCCGCACGCGGCCGCGACGGACTCTACACCGCCACGCTGTTCAACTTCCGCCCCGAACTGCTGGAGCGGCTGGACAACGCCCTCGAACTCGGGCGCTCCTTCATCCGCCCCGAATACCAGCGCTCCTACGCCCCCCTGCTGCTGCTCTGGAAGGGGATCGGCCGTTATCTGGTCGCCAATCCGCGCTACCGCTACCTCTTCGGCCCGGTCAGCATCTCCGACGATTACAGTAACAACTCGCGCCAACTGATGACCAGCACTCTGGCGCGCAACTACCTGCTCAACGACCTCGCAGCGCTGGTCAGCTCACGCCTGCCGGTCGCCCTCAAACCGCTGACGATCAAGGGGATGCCGCAACAGGAGTGCGCTTCGCTCCTCGCCGACATGGATGAAGTCTCAGCCCTGGTCGCCGACCTGGAAGCCGACAGCAAAGGGATCCCGGTCCTGCTCCGCCACTACCTGGGCCTCGGCGGCCGCCTGCTCGCCTTCAACCGCGACCCCGATTTCGGCGACGTCATCGACGGCCTGATCCTCGTCGACCTGACCCAAACCGAGCGCAAGCAGCTGCAGCGCTACATGGAGCGTGACGGCTACGAGAGCTACATGGAGTTCCAGCAGGGGATGGCCAACTGCGCTTGAACCACACCCTACAGAATATAAGACGATCTCGCGCAGTGGCGCTGAGGCGCAGAGAAAATCCTGTTTCTACTCAATCAATCCGATTCTGCCCATCTGAGCCGCACGGCTCGGCTGGGCGGCCATGGTTTGCAGGACGAAAGCAACAACGCACCACCCTTATAGACCAGACAATATGGAAAGCGGCAGGCGGGGCCGCGACCTCGCGACTTTGTCTTTGACTTCAAAAGACAACGGAAGCGGGACAACAGAATCACCCCCATCCCAACCTTCCCGTCAAGGGAGCTTGTTTCTACTTAAATCAATCCGATTCTGCCCATTTGAGCCGCATGGCTCGGCTGGGCGGCTTGTTATTGGCAGAACGCTTCCTACGCAGAGAGAGCTCTCGCACCGGACCATAAAAAAAGTTTCTTTTGCATCCTTTTCTTTGCGCTCAAAGAAAAGGATGGCGTCTGGCGGGACGCGACCCGCCGGTCTTGGTTTTATCGGTTTTTGGTCTAAGGTTTCGCTGAATGGCAAAGTCAAGGTCACGGCCCCGCACGCCGCCTTACTTTTTATCCAAGCCGATAAAAAGTAAGCAAAAATCGGCTTTTTAAATTGTCTGGCGCGTAAGTCATCTCTTTGTTGGTTGCCGCCGGCAGAAGAATACCCGCCCAGCTGAGCCATGCGGCTCAAATGGGCAGAATCGGATTTATTCTTTTTACATAAAATCAAAGGCACTCATATTTCTGCGATTGGAGTTACCGGCGGGATTTATATTTCCCACCGACTCAACCTTTCCCTATCCGGTGCCTGGCGACCATTGAAGTAGTGACAGGCGCGGTAGTAAGCCAGATCCTCCCACCACAGCTTGAAGAAGGTCCGATCGCGGAACAGACGCCAGAGCAGAGCGATGGGGGCGTTACGCAGGCCGGTGAAAGGGGCAAACAGCTCGGACGGATCACGGAAGCATTCCCAGTCGCAGCGGCGACAATCCTCCAGGTAACGCCGGTCGAGCTGCAACGCCTCGAACGGTCCCAGGTCTTCGGCACCACGATAGCCGCAGGGGTAAGCATGCCCATCCTTGCTGTCGACGAAGAAAAAATCGAGCCCGCCGCGACAGGGGGTACTCAACTGATCCATCCCCAGGTGCTGGTTGAGCAGGGCGTGCAGGCTGGCGCGCGGAGTGAAGATCCGCAGGTTCCCACGCTGGGCCGGGATCGTCTCGAACAGGGCGCGGAACAGCGCCGTCTTTTCATTACGGCTGAACCAGGTGATGGTAGCGCTGGTCGTCGCCGCGTAAACCGCATCGCGCTCCTGCTCATCCGCCGCACTCCACATCGGGTAGCAGACATTGGCGATGGTAAAGCCGAGATCGGCGACAGTGCGATAGAAACGCTCGAACCCTGTGCGGAAGTACTCCAAATCCAGTTCCCCCGCCGGCGGCAGCCCGGCAAAGTTGCGATTAATCCCCAGGTTCGCGGAGAGATAAAGGCCGCGCTCGGCGAAGATCGGCAGCGCCTTCTCGATGCCGCGCATCACCCCCGGCAGGCCACGCATCTGCTCGTGAACCTGCGCTTCGCAAGAATCGATGCTGATCCAGATATTGCGGATCGGCGTATCCTCCAGTCGATCGGCGAGCTTTTTGATCCGGTCGAGAAAACCGGAACGCTCCACGCCGAGGAAGCTGAAACCGTTGCTGCCGGTGCGGATATAGCGGATTCCCTGGCGGGCGGCGAAACGGCTGAGCAGGCAGATATCATCAAGCTGCAGAAACGGCTCGCCACCGGTAAAAGAAAGGGCGGCGAACCCTTTTTCCGCCGCCGCGGCGATGATCTTCTTCGTCCGCTCGCGGCCGAGAGTGTGGCGCGGAAAGTCGTTTCCGGCGCGCATGCCGCATTGCGGGCAATGGGCATTGCAGCGGTCGGTGTACTGCAGCACCAGCTGACCGGGAACCCGTCCGGCAAGAAACGTCTTTGCTGTCTGAACCGCTTTCACCATCGTTTTCATTCTCGATACCTTCCACATGGCCATCTCATCGGGACTTAAAGATACGCTCCTGCGGCAACACCAGTGAACAACCCGGCGCAGTAAAAAAATGCGTTTTCCCAGCCCGACCGACCCTTTTAACCAAACGCTAACACCCCCCTAACAAACAGCTCGTACTTTCCGAACAACTGATCATTTCAGTAATAAGGAGATACATCTATGGAACTTTCGCTCTATCAGGACGACATGGAACAGAGCCAGCACGAGGACGCCATCAACCGTTTGTGCGAACTCTATCCCGAGCAGTGTGAGCAGATCGAGCAAAGCTACCTGGAGAACCTGAAAGATCTGCTGTCCGGCGCAACGATCCGCACCTACCTGCCGATCTTCGTCAGCCGGAAAGTCAAGGAAACACTTACCAGCGAGGTCTAGACCCCGCCCATTCAACAAAAGCGGAGTCATCCGTTCACGATCACGGCCACCGGACAACCTGTCCGGTGGCCTTTTTTATGCCAAAAAAATGCCCGGCAGAGCCGGGCGAATTACAGGGTAAAGAGTAGTGATCGCGGGCTGTATGCCGGACGGCGTTGGCGGACAGTGGAGGCATGAACACTGGTCCCGTCGCGACATCCTCAATCACCTGCCATTATCGTCAGCAACGTTAGCCGCGCGTGAGCCCTGTATCAGGAATGCGTTGGAACCGATAAGCCAAGGCGAAATGTTCAGCACCTCAGCGAAAAAACAGCTCCAGCCCCGCCGCCTGGCGTTCGGCGATATCGGGAATCCGTTGGCGCTGCCACAGCTTGAGCGCCGGAAACAGCCAGACCGTCAGCGGGATCAGGAACAGGCGATCGAAGAGACGATAGCGGGCCCGGCGGCGGATGAAGATGCTGAAGAAGAGACCGGTGGTGATCCAGCGGAAGCGGAACGGAGAGAAATCGCACTCGACGAAAAATCCCTGCGGATGCTTCAGGCGGTAGTCCTCCAGCTTGGCCGCGATCTTCTTCTCCCGCTTCTTCCCCCCTTTCCCGAGATAGAAGCGCCGCAGAGCGATCAGCAGATTGAAGGTGTCCAGCGCCAGCTGCAGATCCTCCCGCTCCTCCGGAAACTCGGCAACCCGCTTGGTCAAACGACGCAGGCGGGCCTTCTGACGACGATCCTCTCGCCGCACAGCCTTGCCATCGGCAATAAAGGTGGAGAAGACCAGGCGCAGAGCCCGGTTAACCAGGATCGTGTTCCAGAAAATCCACAGCAGCGGTGGCACGCGCAGGCGACGAAACCAGAGCGACTGGCCGGCGAAGGGGGAGAAATACCAGAGCTGATCGATCAGGATGTCGAATTCATTGACGATCCCGGTCGCCAGCTCCGGTCCCGCCTCCGGGAAACGAACCGCACAGAATCCGGCGAGAATCTCTTCCGCCGTCCGTTCGCTGTTGAACAGCTGCGCGGCAGCGACCACATTCAACTCGTTCCAGGGTGAGGAATCGTCGAGGAAACTGAGCCGGTCGAAGTGGGACCAGCCGCCGGTCTGGCACCAGACCGAGATCCCGCGCAGGGTCGGGCAATCGGCCAGCTGGTCACGCAACGCCTGGTACTGGCGGCCGACGTAGGCCGGGAACACGCCGAACCCCTCGTATTCCCGCCGCGCCTGCAGCTCGATGATCTGCTGGTGGGGTGAATGACGGATGAAGTCGTTGAGCGGCAGATAGCGGAAGAAATCCCCGGCACCGTACTTGTGCGAAACGATAAAGGCCGGCGAGTCGATCCCGGCGAAGGCCCGCTTCTGGGTCCGCTCGTTCCAGTTGATATCACCGATCGAATAGGCCCCCAGCCCCCAGGTGCGAAAGATCAGCAGCTTCTCCCGCGCCTCGAAACGCGGCAGCAGCTCCTTCAGCCAACGCTTACACTGGCGCGCCGAACGGATCACCAGGCGGCTCTTGAAGGGGGAATCGACATCGATTCCATCCGGCTCGCCGATCCGGATGACCACCCCGTCAACCTTCGGAAAGAGGTCGAACAGGCGTTCCAGCGCCTCGCCGAACAGCTCCCGCAGGCGGCGGTCGCGACCACGGGTGTGCTGCTCGATAAAACGATTCCAGAACATCAGGTCGCTGGTGAGGAAGATCTTCAGACCGGCCGCATGGGCGATTTTAAAGACCCGGCGAAACAGCTTCTGGTAGGCGTGTACCGTCCGACTGAGCAGATAGGGGTAGAAATCGAACAGGGTCAGATGAGCGAGGTCGTCGAAGGTGATCGCCGTATAGCCGATAGCCCGGACCCGGCGGCAATAGCGGGTCAGGTCGGCACAGATCCGCTCGACCGTCTTCGCCGGAATCCGGCCGTGGGCGGTCAGTCGCGGCAGAGGTGCCTTCGACCAGTTCTGCCGCGAGCCGTCGACGACCGGGGCGAAGAAGGGGGCTGAGCCGTCGATGATAAACAGATCGCGTTGCGGCTTGGTGCCGGATTCAGAAGTCATGACCAGGAAATTTTCAGTAGTCTAGTTTTATGCCGGCAACAGCGGCCAGAGAATGACGCCCCAGACCAGTGCCGTCAGCAGCAGGGCGAGAAGGACGGCCGCGGACCCGAGATCCTTGGCCCGTCCCGAGAGCTCATGGAACTCTGCGCCGACGCGATCGACCACCGCCTCAATGGCGGAGTTCAACAGTTCGACGATCAACACCAGCAGCACCACGCCGATCAGCAGCAGACGCTCGCAGGGCGACACCTCCAGCAGGCAGGCCAGCGGAATCAGCACCAGCGCCAGCAGCAGCTCCTGGCGAAAGGCGGCTTCATAGGTCCAGGCCGCCCGCAGCCCTTTGAGCGAGTAGCCCGCGGCACAGAGAATCCGCTTGAGCCCGGTATTCCCCTTCATCTCAGTCGCTGCCGAAGAGATCGCGGGTATAGACTTTGTCCATTACGTCAGCCAGGTCGGCGTGGGGTCGGTTGGCGATGATCACCTCGCAGCACTGTTTGAACTCCTGCAGATCGCGGATGACTTCGGAATGGAAGAACTCGTCCGCCTCAAGTACCGGTTCGTAGACGACGACCTTGATCCCCTTGGCCTTGATCCGCTTCATCACCCCCTGGATCGAACTGGAGCGAAAGTTGTCGGAGTCCTGCTTCATCACCAGCCGGTAGATACCGACGCACGTTGGATTTTTACGCACGATCTCGGCGGCGATAAAATCCTTGCGCGTGGTGTTGGCCATGACGATGGCGTTGATCAGGTTCTGCGGCACATCGCGGTAGTTGGCCAACAGCTGCCTGGTATCCTTGGGCAGGCAATAGCCACCGTAACCGAAACTCGGGTTGTTGTAGTGGTTGCCGATACGCGGATCGTGACAGACCCCTTCGATGATCTGACGGGTGTCGAGCCCGTGGCTGGCGGCGTAGGTATCGAGTTCGTTGAAATAGGCGACGCGCATGGCGAGGTAGGTGTTGGCGAACAGCTTGATCGCCTCGGCCTCGGTACTGTCGGTCAACAGCACGGGGATATCGTCTTTAATTGCCCCCTGAGCGAGCAGGGCGGCAAAGGCCTCAGCCCGCGGCGAACGCTCGCCGACGACAATCCGTGACGGGTGCAGGTTGTCGTAGAGCGCCTTCCCTTCACGCAGAAATTCGGGGGAGAAGATCAGGTTGTCGACCCCGAACTCCTCGCGCATGCGGGCCGTATAGCCGACCGGGACAGTCGACTTGATGACCATCAGCGCGTCAGGTTGAGTGTTCAACACATCACGGATAACCGCTTCGATAGAACGCGTATCGAAATAGTTGGTCGCCGGATCGTAGTTGGTCGGGGTGGCGATAATCACCAGTTCGGCACCGGTGTAGGCC
>PKUG01000121.1 GCA_002869665.1 Desulfuromonas sp.
AGCCAAAGCATGCAGCCTTGGCTTAAGTGTCGGGAATAACTATCTAAAATTTGGTCGGGGCGAGAGGATTTGAACCTCCGACCCCATGCTCCCGAAGCATGTGCGCTACCAGACTGCGCTACGCCCCGACAATTACCTCTTCTGAAGTACGGCCGACATATTTAGCACCCTTGCCCCTGAAAAGCAAGCAATTTTGCCGGCCGTGGCATTTAAATTTATCCAGTGAAACGGCCTGTCGCTCCAGGCGGGAAAATTCCCCAGCGTATACGCACCAAGGGGGAATTTACGCCTCAATTCCTGATCCTCCCCCTCTTTTCCGATACGTCTTTGCTCCCTCGCCGTTGATGGGGTAGACTTTCTCCTGACTTTTGCGACGGAGGAGTCCATGAGCCAGAAGAAGAAACGCCCCAGCGTGTTTCGCGAGGCCTGGGATAACATGAACAATGACATCGATCGGGTTATGCCGGGCGGGCGGCAGGGGAAGAAGAAGTTTGTCCTCTGGCTGTTTATCCTTGAGGTCGTGGTTGTGGGGCTCGTCGGTACCCTGCTTTATCGTTGGTGGACGGGGTAACCGGACACGGCGTTGACAATTGCCGGTAATTCGTGTGAAAACAGTCTGGCTGCGGAGGTCTTTTCTGTTCAGCACGCTGGAACTTCAGTGAATTTATCTGCATCCGGGTTTGCTCCGGGGACTTTGTCCAGGGGAGATAAATGAAAGAAAATCGTCAGAAATCGCTGCTCGACAACTTTCTTCACTCGCAGACATCAGGTTCCATCGTCCTGATGTTGGCCGCCGTCGCAGCGGTCATCCTGGCGAATTCCCCCTGGGCCGATCTTTATCAAAAACTGGCGCACCTGAAGATCGGCACCTATATCAACGGGACCGAGTATTACCTGTCGCTTGACCATTGGGTCAAGGACGGGCTGATGTCGATCTTTTTCTTTGTCGTCGGCCTGGAGATCAAGCGCGAGATCGTGGTCGGCGAACTTTCGACGGTCAAAAAGGCGGCGTTACCGGTGGTCGCGGCCTTCGGTGGTGCGGCGCTGCCGGCAATCATCTACTTCGCCTTCAACCCCGGCGGCGCAGCGGCCAGCGGTTGGGGGATTCCCATGGCGACCGACATCGCCTTCGCCCTCGGTCTGCTCGCCCTGTTCGGCAGTCGGGTGCCGATCGGCCTCAAGGTCTTTCTGACCGCGTTGGCGATTGCCGATGACCTGATGGCGGTCGTTGTCATCGCCCTCTTCTACACGGCGAAGATCAATATCCTGGCGCTGATTGCGGCTTTTGTCCTGCTGGCTCTGCTGGGCTTTGTCGTGCGCCAGAATATGCGCCGTCCGGTGCTGATGTTCTCGCTGATCTTTGCTGTCTGGCTGTGTGTCTTCCTCTCCGGCATCCATGCGACGATCGCCGGGGTGTTGATGGCGCTGATCATTCCGGTGCGCGCGACGATCGACCCGGAAAAGTTTTTTACCATCTTGCGGCGCCATGAGACGCTGCTGCAGCGCCAGACTCTGACCCGCGATTCGATGGTCGATGACAAGGCGCAGCGCCACGCGATCGAGCAGATTTACATGGCCTCGGAAAAGATGATCCCGGCCGGGATTCGTCTTGAGGAGGACCTGCACCCGATTCAGGCGTTCATGATCCTGCCGCTGTTCGCCCTGTTTGCGACGGGTGTGACCCTGGACAGCTCGACCCTGGCCGGTTTCCCGAACATGGTCAGCATGGGGATCATTCTCGGCCTGATGCTCGGCAAGCAGGTCGGTATCTTCGGCTTCGCCTGGCTGGTCGTCAAGACCGGGCTGAGCGAACTGCCGAGCGGGGTAACCTGGGGGCAGTTGTGGGGGGTCTCGATCCTCGGCGGCATCGGTTTCACCATGTCGATCTTCATCAGCGAGCTGGCATTTTCAGATGCCCGTATGATTGAGGATGCGAAGATCGCCATTTTCGTCGCCTCAATTCTGGCCGGGATATTGGGCTGGGTCGTCCTCCATTTCCTGCTGCCGCGCAAGGGGACGGTTGTCGAGTCCGCTGATCACTGAAGTAAGAAGTGCTGGACACGGAATGGATCTTGCCCCTGTGCCGATCTGTCCATATCCACGCTTATGTCCTATCCGGCAACCGTGACGTGACGGTTGACCGCACCCTGCGGGAGTCTGTTGCGTGTCGAAGCTTCCTCCCCTGAGCCGGCTCCTGATCGGCTCGGTCATCATCAGCTTTGCCCCGGTTCTTATCCGGCTCGCCAATGCCGACCCCGATATTGCCGGTTTCTATCGCATGCTTTTCGCCGGTCTCGGCTTGCTGCCGCTGTTTCTGATCCAGGGGAAGCGGGAGCGCCTGGATCGCCGGACTTTTTTGTTTATCGCCGCCGCCGGGGTTTCCCTCGGGACCGATTTTATGTTCTGGCATCGCAGCATCAACCTGATTGGCCCGGGTCTGGCGACCCTGCTCGGTAACTTCCAGGTCTTCTTTACGGCATTCTTCTCCTGGCTGTTGTTGAAAGAACGGATCTCCGGTCTGTTTCTCGTTGCGGTGGCACTGGCTTTCGGCGGCCTGCTGCTGATTACTGGCCCGGATGTACCGGCGTTGGCTGCGGGGGTGCAGTTGGGAATCCTCCACGGCTTGCTGACGGCGTTGACCTATTCCGCCTATATCCTGCTGCTGAAACAGGGGATCACCGGCAGCTCCATCGGCGGTGGCACCGCCATCTTCATCGTTTCCATCTCCTGTACGCTCTTTCTCGCCCTGTCTAACCTGCTTAAGGGGAGCCTCTTTGTGTTGCCTGATGGTCGGGCGTTGCTGTTCCTGGCCGTCCTTGGGCTGGTCTGTTCGGCGTTCGCCTGGTCGCTGATCTCCTCGGCGATCAAGCAGGTCCCTGCGACCGTCGCCGGGCTGGTGCTGCTGCTGCAGCCGGCCCTCGCCTTCGTCTGGGATGTCCTGCTGTTCAAGCGGGTGACCAGCGGCAGTGAATACCTGGGGATTCTCTTTATTCTTGCAGCGATCTACCTGGGAACACTGCGAAGAAGTACCTGAGTACTTGCATTCTGATGGCGCGGAATAAATTATACGGATAATGAAAAAGCCCCGCCGGCGGTTGCCGGGCGGGGCTTTTTTGTCTCTGGCATCAATCACTCAGGTTGCCGTGCGTTCGATCCAGTTGCCGGTCTTTTCGAGATCGCGGCCGAAGCCACCGATGGTTTCACAGCCGGCGAGGAACAGCAGGGCGATCATAAGCAGCAGGGTCAGTGTGCGGATCATGGGTCAATCCTCCTTTGTCAGTGTACTTTTCAGTTGTTGTTAACAGGATAGCACAAGGGCGTTGAGAGCGTCGTCCGTGGCTATCACTCGGGGTGTTCAAGGGTCGCCCGGCCGGCGCTCAGGTCGGTCAGGCGGGTTTCGAGCTCGCTCAGGTTTTCCTGCGGCAGCTTGAGCTCGAGGGTCACCTGCTCGGCGTACTGCCGGTCGAGGATGACGGCCTCGTGTTCGGGGAGCAGCAGCTCAACCCGTTCGAGCAGCGGATAGGCGAAGGTCACGCGCAGCTGCGTCCAGTCGATCTTTTCGGCGGGGGTCATCTGCTCAATGGCGACCTTGACCGCTTCGGTATAGGCCTTGACCAGCCCCCCGGTGCCGAGCTTGGTGCCGCCGAAGTAGCGGGTGACCACTGCGCTGATATCCCCCAGACCGCTGTGCTGCAGGGCGGTCAGCATCGGTTTGCCGGCGGTGCCGTGCGGTTCGCCGTCGTCACTCAGACCGATGCGGTCGGTACTCCCCGGCGGGCCGACCAGGTAGGCCCAGCAGTTGTGGCTGGCATCGGGGAATTCCTCCTTGATGGCGGCGACGAAGGCGTGGGCCGCTTCAGGCGTATCGGTCATGGCAATGGTCGTGATGAAGCGGCTGCGCTTGATTTCGATTTCGCAGCGGAAGGTTTCGGCAGGGATGAGGTAGCGCGCTTTGGCCATGATGAGGGTGTGCAGGGTCGGCCCCTACGGGTGTTTGTTCGTTCGTAAGTTATTCAGTACAGCGACGCCGATGACAAAATCGGAATCGGTATCGCTATTGAAATCGTCATGGTTTTTCCAGAAGAGAGACCCTCGATACCGATTCCGATAGCGATACCGGCAGGGATGGAAAACTCAATTTTTCTTCCGCTGTTTCTCCTCGAACCAGGTGCAGACGAGCATGATGCCGACACCGACGCAGATGGCGCTGTCGGCAATGTTGAAGGCCGGCCAGTGATAGTTGTACCAGTGGGCATCGAGGAAGTCGATGACTTCACCGAGGCGGGCCCGGTCGATGAAGTTCCCGATGGCGCCGCTGAAGATCAGCCCCAGACCGAACTGTTGCCAGGGTTTGTCGCCGGTGGCCCGGCGGACATACCAGAGAATCGCGATGCTGGCGACAACGGAAACCGTCAGGAAAAAGGGGAGCCGGATGGCGCTGTCCGACAGCATGCCGAAGGCCGCCCCGGGATTTCTGACGTAGGTGATATGAAAGAAGTTGCTGATCACCCGCTTCGACTGGCCAAGCTCGAAGTTGTGGTCGATATAGATCTTGCTCCACTGGTCGAGGATCAGGGCGATCGCGGCCGTCAGGGCAAAAATCCGGTATCTTTTCATACGCTACTTTCGCAAACAAATAGATTGGCCAGCCATATTTTGCCCCCCTCTCCCTGAAGGAGAGGGGATGCAGAAAATGGGCGCTATTACTCCGCCGCCAGGGCTGCGGAACAGCGATCGCAGATGGTCGGATGTTCCGTATCCTCGCCGACGCTGGTCGCATAGTTCCAGCAACGTTCGCATTTTTCACCGTCGGCGGCGGTCACCAGCAGGCTCAGCCCCGGGATATTCTCGCCGGCCTTGCCGTCGGCCAGTTCATCGACCAACTCAACCTGGGAGACGATGAAGTAGGTCGGCAGCAGCTCGCGGTACTCATCGAGCAGGGCGCGGTAGGCGTCCGGGACACAGAGCTGAACCTTGGCTTCAAGCGACTGGCCGAGGCGCTTCTCGGCGCGGGCGAGTTCCAGCTGCTTGGAGACTTCGGACCGGACCTTCTGGATTTTTTCGTAACGTGCTTCCAGTTCATCATTCAGGTAGCCGGAGATATCGGCCGGGAAGGCCGCCAGGTGGACGCTCGCTTCACGCTCGCCCGGCAGGCGCTGCCAGATCTCGTCGGCGGTGAAAGTCAGGACCGGGGCGATCAGCCGGGTCAGGGCGTTGATGATCCGGTACATGGTCGTCCGCGCACTGCGGTAGGCGATGCTCGACTTGGGACTGGTGTAGAGCCGGTCCTTGAGGATGTCGAGATAGAAGGCGCTCAGGTCGAGGCTGCAGAAGTTGTGCACCGCGTGGTAAATGGTGTGGAACTCGTAGCGATCATAGGCCGAGCCGACCTTGCTGATCAGCCGCGCCAGGCGCGACAGGGCCCAGCGGTCGAGCTCGAGCAGTTCACCGTCGGCGACCATGTCCCGCGCCGGATCGTAGCCGTTGAGGTTGCCGAGCAGGTACCGGGCGGTGTTGCGAATCCGCCGGTAGGCGTCCGACAGGCGCTGCAGGGTCTCCTGACCGAGGCGGATGTCGTCGCGGTAGTCGGTCGCGGCAACCCACATGCGCAGGATTTCGGCGCCGAACTTCTTGATGATCTCCTCGGGGGCGATGACGTTGCCGAGGGATTTCGACATCGGCCGGCCGTCCTTGTCGAGGACGAAGCCGTGGGTCAGGACCGACTTGTAGGGTGCACGATCGCGGGTGCCGACCGATTCGAGCAGGCTCGAGTGGAACCAGCCGCGGTGCTGGTCCGACCCTTCCAGGTACATGTCGGTCGGGCTGCTCAGTTCGTCGCGGTGTTCGCAGACGGCGGCGTGGGAGACGCCGGAGTCGAACCAGACGTCGAGAATATCCGATTCCTTGGAAAATTTATCATGACCACAGGCGGGGCAGACGGTTCCCGGCGGCAGCAGTTCGGAGGCATCCTGCTCGAACCAGACATCGCTGCCGGTGGCCTCGAACTGGTCGGCGATGTGATGCATGATCTTGCCGTCGTTGAGCGCCTCACCGCATTTTTCGCAGTAGGCGATGATGATCGGAACGCCCCAGGTCCGCTGGCGGCTGATACACCAGTCCGGACGACCGGCGACCATATTGTAGATGCGGTCGCGCCCCCAGGCCGGAATCCATTCGACCTTATCGATCTCCTCCAGGGCCTTCTTGCGCAGGTCGTTCTGTTCCATGCCGACGAACCACTGCTCGGTGGCGCGGAAGATGATCGGCTTCTTGCAGCGCCAGCAGTGCGGATAGCTGTGTCTGATATCGCTCTGGGAGAGCAGCGCCCCGACCTCTTCGAGCTTTGCGCAGACCGCTTCGTTCGCGTCCTTCAGTTTCATGCCGCCGAACAGTTCAAGATCCTCGCGGTAACGACCGTAGTCGTCGACCGGGTTGTAGATCTCCAGCCCGTATTTGAGACCGATGATGTAGTCATCCTGGCCGTGACCGGGGGCGGTGTGAACGCAGCCGGTTCCCGCCTCCAGGGTGACGTGATCGCCGAGCATGATCAGCGCGTTGCGCTCGTAGAAGGGGTGCTTGCAGTTCTTGTTGTCGAACAGGGGCGACTCAAAGGTTGCGGCGACACTGTAATCCTCGATGCCGAGGGCCTTCAGGACCTGCTCGTACAGCCCTTCGGCCATGACCAGGTATTCCGCGCCGGTGTCGATGGCGACGTAATTCAGCTCCGGATTGAGGCAGACCCCGAGGTTGGCCGGGATGGTCCAGGGGGTGGTGGTCCAGATGACGAAGTTGAGCGGTTTTCCGGCCAGCGCGCCGAGCGATTCGGGCAGTTCGTCGGTATAGGGAAACTTGACGTAGATTGACGGAGAGGTGTGGTCCTCGTACTCAACCTCGGCCTCGGCCAGAGCGGTGACGCAGGAGGAGCACCAGTGGATCGGCTTCTTCCCCTTGAACAGCGAACCGCGTTCGGCGAGCTTGGCCAGCTCGCGGGCGGTCTGGGCTTCGTAATGGGGGCTCATGGTCAGGTAGGGGTCTTCCCAGTTGCCGAAGATGCCGAGGCGCTGGAATTCCTCCCCCTGGATCTTGACCCACTGGCTGGCGTAGGCGCGGCACTCGCGGCGGATGTCGGCCTTCGACATCTCGCGCTTCTTCTTGCCCAGCTCTTTGTCGACCTTCAGTTCGATCGGCAGGCCGTGGCAGTCCCAGCCGGGAACATAGGGGGTGTAGAAACCCTGCATGCGCTTGCTCTTGATGATGATGTCCTTGAGGATCTTGTTCAGCGCGTGCCCCATGTGCAGATGGCCGTTGGCATAGGGGGGGCCATCGTGAAGAATGAAACTCTGCTTCCCCTTGTTGGCGGAGTCGACCTGATCGTTGAGGCCGATCTCCTGCCAGCGGGCAAGGATCTCGGGCTCGCGCTGGGGCAGGTTGGCGCGCATGGGGAAGTCGGTTTCGGGAAGATTGAGGGTCTCTTTGTAATCCATATCGCTCATCTCCATCGGAGGATTGTCAAGGCTTCCGGGGCACCTGGAGGCCGCTCCGGCAACAGATCAAAAAACTAAACGTGCAAGCTAACAAAAGCGGCCGCGCAGTTCAAGAGCAAAGGGCGTTATTTCGGGTATTTATTGTCTGCCGATGGCCTGCGGAAAGGAATTGAATCGCGGCAGGAGGGGCGGCCGGGAGCGCTCAGTGAGCGGCGCTGTTTTCTGCCGCTTCGGCGGGCTTGAATCCTCCCGTCAGCCGGGCCCACTGGTAACCGATCCATTCGTGGGTCCAGGCTTCGACCCGGGCCAGGGTGGTGGCATCGGGGAAGACCCACCAGCTGGTAAAGGGTTGGCTGCCGTGAGCGGTCGGTGCCGGGGTCGGGTCGAGCCCGGCACTACGGAACAGGGCGAGGGCGCGGGGCATGTGGGCCGCCGAGGTGACCAGCACCAGCGAGCCACTGGAGAAATTCTCGGCAATCAGCCGGGCTTCCTCCGCCGTGTCGCGCGGTCCGTCGCAGACGAGAATGTCATCCTCCGGGACGCCGAGGGCTACGGCCAGTTCCTGCAGCACCTCCGGGTAGGATTTGCTGTCCTCGTGGATGCCGTTGAAACCGGTGAAGATCAGCTTGCTGCCGGGGTTGAGGCGGTAGATGCGAATCCCCTCGGTCAGGCGGATGACCCCGGCGGCGCTGACCTGGCTGGTCAGCGGTAGCTCGTTTGATGACCAGTGCCCGGCGCCGAGCACGGCGACATAGTCGACGTTGATGGCGGGGTTCAGCTGATAGGTGGGGATCTGTGCTTCCAGTGGTGTCAGCCAGCGATCGACCAGGGGGGCGTAGCTGGCGGCGAAGAGAGTCAGGGTCATGAGCAGGACGACGATGACGCCAAGCCAGCGGGTCTTGCGCCTGAGCAGCAGGGTGAAGGCCCAC
>PKUG01000124.1 GCA_002869665.1 Desulfuromonas sp.
CGGGATCAGCCAGGGGAGGAGCCGGGCGGCTCTCTGCGGCGCGGGGCGGGTGTTCATTAGAGTTCGGTCCTGATCCGCTCAACGAATTCGAGATCGAAGAGCTGGTCATAGTCGGGCTGGTGGTCGATCAGGCCGAGCTGCTGCATGCGCTCACCGAGAGTGCGTGCCTGGCGGACGAAGTCGGCGTTCATGTCCCAGGCCAGCTCCATGTTGGCGGTGGCGATCTCCAGGGTATCGCGCGGGACGCCGAAGGCGGTCGCCGCGGTGAGCCAGGCTTCGCGGTTGTTGCTGAGCCGCTGTGTGGCCCGGGCGTGAGCCAGCACCAGTGCTTTAACCAGCTCCGGCTGCTGCTCGATAGTGTCGCGGCGGACGATCATCCCGGCGTTGATGGTGCTGACCGAGTCGTCATAGTAGGGGTAGGAGAGGACGCGACCGTACCCCTGCTGGACGGCCAGGGTCGGGAAGGGCTCGCCCGAGAGGAAGGCGTCGATGCTGCCGCGCGCCAGAGCGGTGCCCATGTCGAAGAAGTCGACCCGGACCAGGGTGACATCGGTCTCCGGCGCCAGGCCGTTGCGCACCAGGGTCTCGCGCAGCAGGATCTCATGCATGGTGCCGGGCACGTAGCCGATGGTCTTCCCTTTCAGATCCTGTTCCGAAAGGATGTCGCTGTCCTTGCCGACGACCAGCGCCGAGCATTTGTTGCACAGGGCGGCGACGATGACGATCGGTTCCCCCTGGACCGCCGAGTGGATGGCGTGGGCCAGGGTGGTGCCGGTCATCGTCAGGCTGCCGGCGAGCAGCGCGGTCTTCTGGTCGGCCGGGTTGGTGAAGGCGCGGACTTCGACCTGGAGGTCGTCCGGCAGCCCCTCCTGATAGTAGAAGGGCTGGATCGTCTGGGCGGTCTTCCAGGTCCCTACTGCGACGCTGGCGGCGGTCGCTGCTCCGGTTAGGGTCAGGCAGAGCAGGACCGCCGCCAGCAGGGCAACTTGGGTGAAGCGGGTGGTACGGGACAACGGCATGAGGATATCTCCTGAAACGTTCTTTTTGGGTTAACGATAGCAATTCGACGGCAGTTCGGTGTTCCAGTTCATCTCCTGTAACATCTGCCGACAGGTTGCGATTCCCAGTCCGCGCCCCTTGCCGGTGTCACACTGGCCGTCGCGCGGGCTGGAACCGACTTCGGGGAAGAACAGGTTGGCGCCGGTCAGCAGCGATGCGCTGTGCGGTTCGTGGGTGCAGTGGGCCTTGGGGACATTCCCCATGATCAGGCGGCTGATGGCGACCAGGCGGGCCATCTCCAGTTCGGTGATCATGCCGTACTTGGTCATCGGCGAGCCGGGGAAGTTGATGCGCCGCATTACGCCGCTGTAGGTGGCGCCGTAATCGCGGGCGAGGAACATCAGCTCGATCAACTCCTCGGCGCTGTGCTCAGGGCCGACCGGCTCGACGCAGTTCATCCAGCGCAGGCCGACGTCGCGCAGCACGCCGATGGTCGCAATCCGTTTGTTGCGGTTGAGCGGGGTGTCGCGCCCCTCACCGAGACGGACCGCATGGTAGGCGCCGACGAAACCGGCGGCGAGCAGCGCTTCCCCCTCGGCGTGGCTGATGTCGCGGGTATTGGCGATCAGCGGCACCGAGACCTCGCGGCTGAGGATGCGCCCCAGTTCGAGCAGGCGCGAAAAGGGGTAGGTGCCGGTGGTCATCAGGTTGAGGCCGTCGGCCCCCTGCTCTTCGCCGTATTTTGCCCAGGCGATGATCTGCTCCTCGGGGAAATCGATCTTCTCGGTGAAGATGCCGGCCTTGTGGGTCAGGCTGCAGAACAGGCAGTCGAGGGGGCAGGGTTCGACGTTGAGACCGATGTGCAGGTGATTCTCCCCCTTGTTGCCGAACTGCTCGCGTGAGATGCGGTTGGCGAGGGCCATCAGTCGGTAGCAGTCGTCGCTGTGCAGTGGAATCTGCATCAGCCGCAGCCCCTCCTCTTTGCTCAGCGGAGTGAACTCCGCCGCCTTGGTGAAAATGTCGTCCAGATCGGCTGACGTCGAGGTGGACTCGTCCGCGGCGATCTGTTCAGCTGTCAGTGTGAGCTCCATGGCTCCGTCCTTTCTTTGCTCTCGGCTCGTAAGTCGTGTCACGTTTGAGCTGTCAGGTTCCAAGTGTGACACGACAGTTAGTTCAGACCAGGGCATTGGTGCTTACGGTCCGTTCGATGCGGCCGTGGCGCAGGAAGGAAACCCGGCGCCCCAGGGTGACCGCTTCGGTCATATTGTGCGTCACCAGCAGCATGGTGACGCCCGTTTTGCGTTGCAGCTCCTTCAGTTCGAACTGCAGTTGTTCGCGGATTTCCGCGTCGAGGTGGCTGAGCGGCTCGTCGAGGAGCAGAATGCTCGGCTCGGTTGCCAGCGCCCTGGCCAGGGCGACGCGTTGTTTCTGGCCGCCGCTGAGTTCCTGCGGCAGCTTGTCGCGCTCGCGGTTCAGGTTGACCAGGTTCAGATAGTGCAGGCTCTTCTCATGCACCCGGCGGCGCTCGACGCCGCTCGCACGCAGGCCGTAGGCGACGTTTTCAAAGGCGCTCAGGTGGGGGAAGAGGGCGTAATCCTGAAACACGTAGCCGACCTTGCGGCGCTGCGGCCCGAGGCGGTTGACGCACTCGCCGTTGATGAGCACGTCCCCGGCGTCGGGTGCGTGCAACCCGGCGATGAGGCCGAGCAGGGTGCTCTTCCCCTCGCCGCTCGGGCCGACCAGCGCATGCAATTCCCCCTGTTCGACCTTGAAGGAGAGGTCGTGGAACAGCGGCCGGGTGCCGAAGGTTTTGGCGACATGTTTCAGTTCAATACTCATACTGGCGCCCCGCCTGCAGCTTGAGAACGAAGAGCAGGGTGAAGGAGAAGAGCACCAGCACCAGGGCCGTCGAGATCGAGTTGCCCAGCCCGCCGCTCATCGCCTCCATGTAGATGGCAATGGTCATGGTTTCGGTTCGCCCGGGGATGCTCCCGGCGACCATGGCGGTGGCGCCGAACTCACCGAGAGCACGCGCCCAGGTCATCGCCATGCCGGCGCAGGCGCCCTTGCGGCAGAGCGGCAGGACCACCCGGCGGAAGGTGTAGAAGTCGGAGGCGTTGAGGGTCGCCGAGGCCGCCAGCAGGTTGCTCGGGATTGCCGCGATGCTCTCGCGTACGGTCTTGATGAAGAAGGGGGCGGCGACGAAAAACTGGGCGAGAATGATCCCGCCGGGGGTGAAGAGCAGGCGGACTCCCCACTCCTGGAGCAGGCGGCCGACCGGGTTGGCCTGGTTGAGCAGCAACAGCAGGCAGAGTCCGGTGACCAGCGGCGGCATGATGATCGGCAGGTCGAGCAGGGTGTCGAGGAACGCTTTGCCGCGGAACTGTTTGAGGGCGAGGATGTAAGCCGCCGGGAAGCCGAGCAGCAGGGTCAGAACGACGACCGCAAAAGAGGTCTTCAGGCTGAGCAGGATACAGTCGAAACCGCGTGACGAGCCAACATGAGCGATCACCTCGCGCCACGAAGCGGCTCCGACCAGAGATAGCAGGACGAGCAGGATCAGGCTGAAAAAGAGCGCCGTCAGCAGCGCCATCAGCAGGTCGAAGCGCAGCAGCCGGTCGCGCAGTACGCCGGGCCGGCGCGGCGCTTTTTCATAGGCGGCCGTCAGGGTTTCCATGGTGATCTCCTCAGGCCGCCTTGTGACAGAAGCGCTTGAGCCCCATCAGCTCGGCGGCGCCGGCGATACTGGTGCCGTAGAAGACCAGCGGGGTTTCGTAACGCTCGGCCAGTTGCATCAGCCCTGGCAGCGAGCCGTTGACGACTGTCGAACCGGTGGCGAAGACGATATCGCTGGTGATGAACAGCTCGCGGGTCTCCTTGTCGTCCCCCCAGCGGATCGGCACGCCGAATTTGCTCTTGCCGCGCTGACTGTTGTCGCGGTCGACGCAGCTGACGTTCCAGGCGCCGAAGGCCCCGGCCAGCGATTCGAGCAGGGCCGGCTGCAGGCCGACCAGGCCGATGCGGGCGATCTTTTGCTCCTGGAGGCGGTGGACCAGTTCGCACGCGCACTCCTCCGGCTGATCGTCATGACAGTGGACGGTCCCCAGCTCCGGCCGCAGGTGCCGCATCACGGCGTTGAGGGCGGCGATGAAGAGCGCCCGGTTCCCCACCGAGTCGAGAGGGAGGTCGAGGATCTCGCCGAGGGTCGTTGCCGTTTCGCAGGGGGCGTCGGTAAAGGCCTGCCCCTGGCTGGCGCGGAACCGGGCCTCCATGAGGAATTCCTTCCCCTTGAGCAGTGGGTAGTCCTGGCGCGTCGGGTTGCCGATCGCCTCGGCGTTACTCAGAATCCGGGCGGAGATGGCGACCTGCTCGTCGAGCAGGTCGTGGTCACCGGCCAGCTTCTGGAAACGTTCTTTCAGTTGGATGTAAAACATGACGGCTCCCTCCTTCAGGGGTGGATCGGTTCAAAACCCTGAGTTGCGAAAACCGCCGCGGCTTCGCTGCGCAGGTAGTTCCAGAATTGCGCCGCTTCCTCCGGATGGGCCGGGTTCTTCGTCCGACACATGGGGATGCGTTCGACGGGGTTGAGGGCGGCGGGGATCTCGATCGTCGCCACCTGCCCCGACTGGGTGGCGTCGGCGCGCCAGACGATCGCAGCATCGACGCTTCCGGCTTCGACCCACTGGACCAGCTGCTTGACCGTCACCCCGCGGGCGACAACATTGATGGTTGTCGGGTCGATGCCGGCGCGTTCAAACAGCTTCAGGTTGTTGCGCCCGATGGCTGCCGCTCCGGGGTCGCCGAGGGCGATCTTGACATCGCTGCGGGTCAGGTCGGCCAGGCTTTTGACCCGCGTATTCCCCACGGGAGTGATAATCACCGGTGTGTGGTAGGCGAGCGGCAGGCATTCGGCGAGATAGCCTTCGCTGGTCAGCCTTTCCGCCCACTTCTCTGAACCGGGGATGAACAGGTCGGGGGTGACCCCCATCAGGATCTTACCGCCGAGGCGACCGGAGCCGGCGAAGTCGTATGCGACATCGATCCCCGTGGCGCTGGTGAAGTTCTGTCCCAACTCGACCAGGGGGACGCGCATTCCAGCCCCGGCGAAGACCAGCAGTTCGGCGGCCTGAAGCGGGGCGCAGTTGAGGATCAGGGCAAGCAGCAGGGTTGTCAGGGTCAGGTGTTTCATCGGGTTTCCTTTTCTTTTCATTAGCTAATCAAAACGAAAGGCTCACGATAGAGGCACTGAGGCCAGGGAGAGAAAACCTTGGCTGAGCTTTTCTCTGTGACTCTCTGGTTGATCTTCAGTATGTGTTGCACCGCTTTCATTTTGCCAAGTCACTGTTCAGAACTGCAGCCGGAAGTCGAGCAGCTCGATGCAGTCTCCGGCGGCGGCGCTGTCACTCTCGGCGTCGAGCATCGTCAACCCGGTGCAGTTGCCGAAGTTGAGAAAATGCGAGGTCAGCTGGCTCGACAGCCGCCAGGCGCGGGTCTGGCCGTCGCGGCTGTCGAGGTGCAGGCGCAGGATGTCCCAACGCCCCTTGCGCCCCTTGAGCGTTTCGGCGAGCACCACCGGGCGCGTCACCGGCATGACCTCGGTCAGCCCCATCAGCGCTTTCAGTGTCGGCAGCAGGTAGTAGTAGAAGTTGACCAGGCAGGCGGCGGGATAGCCGGGCATGCCGAAGAAGAGGGTGCCGTCGCGGCGGGCGACGATCAGTGGCCGGCCGGGCTTGATCCCGGTGCCGTTGACCAGCAGTTCGAAGCCGCTGGAATGGAGCAGCGGGCGGATGAAGTCGTATTTCCCCATCGAGACCCCGCCGGAGGAGATCACCAGATCGCAGCTCTCGGCCAGCTCTTCGAGTCCGTTACGGATAGCGACCTCCTCGTCGTTGACCGGCCCGAGGACGGTGCAGTCGAGCCCGAGCTGGGTCAGGCAGCCGACGAGGAAGTGACGGTTGCTGTCGTAGACACTGCCGGGGCGGTGCGGTGCGCCGAGCTGGAGGACCTCGTTGCCGGTGATCAGGATGCCGATGCGCGGCAACCGGTAGACGCTCACTTCGGCGATTCCGGTCGCGCAGAGGACGCTGTGGGCGACCGGGGTCAGCCGGGTGCCGGCCCTCAGGATGATGGTTCCGGCGGCCATCTCCTCGCCGATGTTGTTGATGTTCTCGCCAGCGCTGACGCCGGCCTTGACAATCAGATCATCGCCGTCACGTTCCGTATCCTCGACGCGGACGACGGCAATCCCGCCCTCGGGGACGGTGGCGCCGGTCATGACCGCGGCGGCCTGGGCTCCGCCCAGTTGCTGCTGCGGCAGCTCACCGGCGCCGAGGGTTTCCCCGACCCGGTAAAGTTCACGCCCGGTCTGGTCGAGGGCGTAACCGTCGACGGCGCTGCGGCGGGTGTCGGGGAAGGCGCGCGGGGTATGGATATCTTCAGCGAGAACCCGGCCGAGGGCCGCGGCGCTGGCGATCGTTTCACAGCCGCCGGCGGTGGCGGCAGTGATCAGCTTCTGCTGGGCGCTGGGCAACGGGAGTGCGGGAGCTTTTTTCATCAGTCCGCCCCCCAACCGAAGGGGCAGATCGGGTAATGGCACTTCGGGCAGAAGTGGCACAGCCCGCCGTGCCCGGAACGGGCGATCCGGCGCGGGTCGATCTCCTCCCCGGCCAGCAGCTGGGGCAGGAAGATATCGAGCGCGGTGCGCTCGAAGAAGAGCGCCGCCGCCGGAACCGCGCAAACACTGATTCCGCCGAGGCGACCGATGGTCAGGTTGTTGCCGGGCTGAATCGGGTTCCCCTGCGCGTGGAAGCGAACCCCGGCGTCTTTCAGGGCCGAAACGGTGACATCGTCCGGATCGACAGAGGTGCCACCGGTCACCAGGACCAGCTCGCTCACCGATGCCGCGGTGGTCACCGCCCGGCTGATCTCTTCGCGGTTGTCGGGGAGGATGGTGGCATAGGTCACCAGGACCCCCTGCTGCTTCAGCTTGCCGGTCAGCAGCGGGGTGAAATCGTCGCTGATGCGACCGCTGTAGACCTCGCTGCCGGTGACCAGGATCGAAGCGGTCTTGATGCTGTATGGCTTGATCGTGATCAGCGGTTCGCGCAGCAGCTCTTCCATGCGGCTCAGCAGTTCGCGCGAACAGGTCAGCGGGATGATACGAAAGGCGGCGACCTGTTTGCCGCGGCTGACCGGAAAGTTGTTGTGGATGGTCGGCAGCGACGGAATCGCCAGGGCATTGATCCGCTCCAGGCGTTCGCGGTCGACCTTGAAAACCCCGCGGGTCCCGGCGTAGAAACCGATCTTCCCTTCATGGGGTTCGTCGTCGTAGGTGATGTTGGTGCCGGCGATCAGCGGCCCCAGGGCCCGGGCGGCGGTGTCTTCATGAACTTCGACTTCCGATCCTTCCCAGACGTAGATATGATTCTTCCCCAGCCCGCGCAGAACCTCGAGGTCCTCGGAGTGGATGAGGTGCCCGCGTTTGAAGGCCACGCCCTTGTAATTGTTTCCGCGGTTGACCTCGGTGATGTCGTACCCGAGGACTTCGCCGACCGCGTCGTTGACAGCGAGTTTTTTCATGGTGTCAGCCCTGACCCTGTCGTGTTGGGAGTCCCTGTTGTTGTCATGCCGCGCTTCCGCTGCGGCGGTGTCAGCAGGGATTATTTCAAGAAGCAAGCCAACCGTTGTCGGGCATGTCGCCGGGCCTCCGCAACGATCGTATACGTCGCCGGAGCCGGAGGCCGGACCCGGGCCTCTAAACCGTGCGATTGGTTGAGGAAAATCAGGGGGGTGGGGTGGAGCAGAAAAGGGGGGCTCGGATGCATCAGGGCGATCAAAAGGGGTGTGGAGGGGAGCCCGGTGGCGTCCCGGGCCCGTGCGACGTCTCATATTGAGACGGAAATTCCCGTTATCGGACGCTGACGGGCGGCCTGCCGTATACAGACCATGGGGGTGGGACCGGCGTACTCAGGAACCCCTGGATGGTGAAAAAAACTCCCGAGTTTTCGACCGCTTGACGGTGTTTTTGGGGGAGCTTCCGGGGTAAAAGAATTTTTCCCGCGAATCAGGCCCGCTTGTTGCAAACTTTACCGTCATAATGAGCCGCATGTTTTGCCCCAACTATTTCACACAGCCATTTGTTCGGAGGAATCACAATGGATATATCGGCAACAATCGCACGCCTGAAAGAGAACAAGAACTTCGCTGAAAACGTCGGCATGGTGCTGGTGCACAACGGCGTGGTCAGAGGCTGGTCGCGTGGCGACCACTCCCAGGTTTCCAAGGTCGAGGTCAGCGTTGATCAGCTCAAGATCGACCA
>PKUG01000041.1 GCA_002869665.1 Desulfuromonas sp.
AACGAAGGCATCACTCTGCGTGATGCAGTCAATGCGATCCCTTATTACGCTATCAAGCAGGGCCTGTTGACCGTACCGAAGAAGAACAAGGTCAATATCTTCAATGGTAAAATCCTGGAGATGGAAGGTCTGCCGAACCTGTCGGTTGAGCAGGCTTTCGAGCTGACTGACGCTGCTGCTGAGCGTTCCGCTGCTGCCGGCTGTATCAAGCTTTCTGAAGAGAGCGTCTGTACCTACCTGCGTTCCAACATCGCTCTGATGGAGAAGATGATCGAGGACGGCTACCAGGATCCCGAGACTTTGAAGAACCGTATCGAAGCCGTCAAAGAGTGGTTGAAGGATCCGAAGCTGCTCGAAGCCGATGCTAACGCCGAGTATGCTGCGGTCATCGAGATTGATCTGGCCGAGATCACTGAGCCGATTCTGGCTTGCCCGAACGACCCGGACGATGTCAAGCTGCTGTCTGACGTTCAGGGCACCGAGATCAAGGACATCTTCCTCGGTTCCTGTATGACCAACATCGGTCACTTCCGTGCTGCTGCAAAGATCTGGGAAGGGAACAAGTTCAACCCGAACGATCGCATCTGGATCTGCCCGCCGACCCGTATGGACCAGTCCAAGCTGAAAAGCGAGTCCTACTTCGCTATCTTCAATCAGGTTGGTGCCCGGATCGAAACCCCGGGGTGCTCACTCTGTATGGGTAACCAGGCACGGGTTCCTGATGGTGTCAACATGTTCTCCACCTCGACCCGGAACTTCGACGACCGGATCGGTAACGGTGCCCAGGTTTACCTCGGTTCCGCTGAACTGGGTGCGGTAACGGCTCTGCAGGGTAAGCTGCCGACCCCGGCTGAGTATCTGGCGATCTACAAAGAAAAAATCACCACTTGCAAGGACGAGGTTTACGACTACCTGCAGTTCGACGAACTGGGTGATTTCGACGCAGTATACAAACAGTGTGATATTTAAGAATTACAGATAGAAATGGAATGATGATAGGCCGCTCATCCAAAGATGGGCGGCCTTTTTTTGGTCCTCTGTCGATGTCATGGATGTAAAGTCCCTGACAGATAGCTTTCACCTTTCACCTTTTTCCTTTGACCTGCCTTCTTCCCCTTTCACATTCCTCTTGACCCAGGTGTGAATGATTGTCGCAATAAGGGCAGCACCAAGCAGCAGACCGAAGCGTAAACTCAGCCCTTGTGCTTTCTCCCAACTGTGTCCACCCAGGTAGCCGGTGCCCGGGTAACTGAGCCCCCAAAGTAGCGAACTGATGACCGTGTAATAACAGAAAGAGCGACCGGACATCCCTGAGATGCCGGCGATAAAAGGGGTTATCCCGCGGATCGGGCCGATGAAACGGGCAAAGAATATGCTTTTGCCGCCGTGATCAACGAAGTATTGTTCCGCACGTTTGACCATTTGATGTTTGCGCTGGAACCAACGCATTTTTAGCAGGGTGGAGCCATAACGACTGCCCAGCCAGAAGCTGATCAGGTCACCTGTAAGGGCGCCAACGCTGGCAATGAGGAACAGCTGAGTAAAGGTTCCTTTGTCGTGAAAGGCGAGAAAGCCGGCAAAGACGATCAAAGAACTGCCCGGCATCAATAAGCCGATAAGCGGAAGGGATTCGAAAAAGGAGACGAGGAAAAGGGCACCCAGGTAAGACGCCCCCTCCGGGAGAAGTCTGATCAGTTCTTGCAGCCAAGAATCCATATCAGCTCAAATGAGGTTCAAAGTGTCGTTGCCACCTGTCGAAGATAGCAACTTTATCGCTGCCGAATGAAGTGAGTTTCTTCCTTATTTTATCAGGAGACTTCTCTTTTAGGCGATTTTTGCTCCCTTTTGAGTAGAATAGATCGGCGTAGCTGATAATCTGCTCTTCAATGGTCTCAGGAATCATGTCGCGGAAAGGAAGAGGCAGCTGTTGTTTCTCGATGTCCTTTGCAGTCAAGCCCACACCGATATGGCGTTCACAGACCCGTGCGTGACGTGAAAGTCCTTCCTGGTCAAGAAGCTCTTTTCCCTTGATGCCATGCAGCATGTAGGAGCCATCGCCGTGGCAATCAAGGTCCGGGGTATCCGTCATGATCATCCCGATGTCGTGCAGCATGGCCGCTTCAGCGAGAAACTGTAAATCGACCGCTTCACCCGCGGCAACAAGTCGGCGGCCGATAGCCAAGGCCCTGCGCGTTACCTTACGGCTGTGGTCGAGCAGGATCTCGTGTGCTACCGGCTGCCGCGCATAATACTTGCGGATAATGTCAGCAGGTGCGGGGTGCTTTTTCATTCTTCCCAGGTGATACAGGCAACCGGGCACTCGTCCATGGCCTGTTCGATCTTCTCTTCGCTGTCCCCGGTGGGATTGTGAATGCCCGCTTTGTGTTCGGAAACCATGTAGAGAACGTTGGGGCAAATTCTGGTACAGGTTTCGCAACCGATACAGGTGTCGCCGTCAAGGGCAGGGATTCGACTCATGTATTGATCTCCTTTTTGTGTTTACGCGATAAGATTTTGTTCGCTCTATTCATTGGTCTCAACCGGGTTCATTATCAACCATTTTGCGGTGATTGCCAAACCTCATGTTCTTTTTTTTAACAGCATATGGTAATGAGTAAATTTCAATAAAGTGCGTGAACTGCCTGTATGGACACTGAAAATGGCTAAACCCGTTGGTCTTCGTACCGAAATACTCCTCACCTTGGCTCTGCTGCTGGGGGCCGCATTGGCATTCGGCGGTGTTGTCATGCTGCGCTTTATGGAGAATGGTCTTGTCGAGGAGCGGATCGAGCAGCTTGATTCCGTGACCAGGCTGGTGGCGGCCATCGCCGGAGAAAATCAGGATTACCGAGCCGCGATCCATCTGTTGAATTCCTTGCCTGATCATGTCAATTGCCAGGGATGGTGGCTTTACGATCGAAACCTGGAGCTTTTTGAATCGGTTGTTCAGGTCGCCAGTGAAAGAGTCAGCCCCATGCCGGCGGCAAGCCGCTATTCGGCGATGCAATCAAAAGAGGTCCAGAGTTCTGTCGTGTTTCCGACGGTCATGAACCTGTTTGCCGAGGAGATGCCTCGCGCCAGGTTTGCCGCTCCGGTCATCTTTGATGGGCGGTTTTCAGGGCTGATAGAGTTCTCTTATTCTCTTGACGATATCCGCCAGAAGATGGCAAAGACCCAACAACTGATTCTGATTTATGTCGTGCTCTATGGCGTGGTTTTGGTTGCTGCCGGATATTTTCTTCTCCAGCGCAATGTCATTGCCCCCGCCCGCAAACTTCTTAAAGCGACAGAGGATGTCAGTCACGGAAACCTGGAAACCCGGCTGCCGACTTTTGGTCCGGTAGAAATTTCCCAGCTCTCAGAAGCCTACAACCGAATGGTTGTCGCCTTGCAGGCCAGTCGGCAGGAAACCAGGGCGCAGATTGAGACCCTGGAAAAAACCAACAGGGAATTACAACGGGCACGTAACGATCTCATCCGCAGCGAGAAACTGGCATCCGTTGGGCAACTGGCCGCTGGCTTGGCCCATGAACTGGGGAATCCCCTTGCTGCTCTCATCGGTTATCTGGAACTGTTAAAGCAGCAGTTGGTTGACGGTCAGAAAGATCTCGCTCAACGTTCACTGGCCGAGGCTGAGCGGATCGATTTCCTCGTTCGCGAACTGCTCGACTTCTCCCGGCCGACTGGAGGCGAAGCGATAGCTCCGGTTGATATCGCGGAAGAGTTACGAGCGACCGTACGCCTGCTGCAGAATCAGGGGGTATTTAAGGAAATTCAACTCATTGATCAGCTCCCCGCTTCTTTGCCTCCGCTTGAACTCAACCGTAATCGCTTGCAACAGGTCTTCGTCAACCTGCTCCTGAATGCAGCCCAAGCTTGCGATTATGCGGGAGTAATCACTCTAACTGCCGGTGCGGACGAGACAATTTGGATTGCGATTGCCGATAACGGTACAGGTATTGCGTCTGAAAATCTTGGGAAAATCTTTGATCCTTTTTTCACCACCAAACCACCAGGGCAGGGGACCGGGCTCGGACTCTCAATCAGCCAAAGAATTATAGAAGGGTTCGGAGGCCGGATTGAGGTGGCGTCACAAAATAGAGTGGGGAGCCGTTTTACGGTCATTTTTTTAGAGTGATCTTTTCTGCCCAGAAATGCAAACATTGCACTTCTGGGTGTGAAATGTTTGCGTTTCCCTTCTGAGCGAACTTGTTGTTGCTCTCTATCAAGCTGTAAATAAAGATTTAATTCTTTTTCAGTTCTGGGATTAGAATTTGCGAATGAATACTTGTCAAATTCAAAACAGAGGAGGTTACTTTGAGTGCAGCTGGTGTTAGTCAATTTTCTCAAAAAAAAATCAGATCTGAATCGGGTTTCACCCTGATTGAGGTGCTGGTTGCTCTGACAATATTTGCCTTCGGATTATTAGCGCTTGCCGGTATGCAGATTACAAGTCTCAAAGGCAATAGTAGAGCGCAGTCAACGACTGCGAAAGTTGCAATTGCCGATGCCGTTATTGAAGAGTTCTTGACGATGGACGGAGATGACGAGCGGCTGATTTCTCTGAATCCTGTCGATAATGCCGATGAGGCACCTTTTGAATATGACTGGCCCAATGCGAATGGCCTATTTGTTGATGGCGCCGGTAATCTTACTGCAGCTGTTGTTGTGACCCCAGACCCTGATGATGCTGATGGCAATCCACTAGACGGCCTGACTGAGATTGTTGTCACGGTAACGAATGAATTGCCCCCGGCGGTTACTAAAAGAACATTGAAACGGAGATTTTAAAATGAATGTCTCTGCGCAGAAAGGACAGGACGGCTTCACTCTCGTCGAGTTGATGGTTGTCGCTGTTATTATGGGGCTGGTCATTGCAAGTATTTATGGACTGTTTTCTGACACCAGAAAGAGCTCGGTTATAAGCGAAGAGGTCGTTGATGTTCAGCAGAACCTGCGTATTGCTATGGAAACCATGGTGGCTGATATCCGTATGGCCGGATTTCTAATTCCTGATGATGATGATGCCATCGCATCAACGCCCGCTACGCTGTCTGATGTAAATACCCTGAGTATGAATTTGGCGACCTCTTCTGGTGTTTATGCCAGGGTCACAAGCGGTTCGGTGGTACTGGTTTCCGGGGTGCCAGTAAATATCAGTGTCGATGAGGATATGGCTCATAAGTTCAGTGCTGCAGATGCGATCCGACTGGTGGAGCCAAGTCTTCCTGAAATTGCTACCGATTTTTCCGCTGCTGAGGTTACTTCGGTCAACGATACGACAGATATTATTCAAATAACTCCGGCAGCGGCTAGTGCCGGGGTGCAGATCGATACCGGTAACATGGTTACTCTCGCCGGCGCCAACGACCTGACTAACTTTCCCGTCTCCGTTGTCTATGATCTGGTCGATGACGCAAGTGCCGATGTCAATATGCATGTGCTCAGGCGGATAGTAAATGGAACAGCACAGACAATTGCGACAAATATCAATTCTGTTGCTTTGGAGTACATCCCATCGGCAACCGATCTTAAGGCTGTGAGAGTCACAATTACAGCATCAACCGACAGTACCCGAACAGGGTCAGAGGCGTTTGGTGGCGCCAAAACACGTACATTACAGACTGTTGTAAAAGTTCGTAATATGGCAGGGATATAATATGAAAAATCTCAAGATAGTGACAGAAGGCAAAAGCAGTTCGGATCAACGTGGATTCGTCATGATCCTGACCATGGTCATGCTTGCAGTCCTCAGCATCCTTGGCGTCATGGTGCTTAATACCACTGATACGGAGCTAGGAATTACCAGCAACTATCGCATGAACAGTGAGGCTTTTACCGGTACTGAGATGGGGATCGAATATGCTAAGTACAAGGTTGTCAACGATCACGGTGATGTCGATGCAGACGGTACTTACGATCTGCTCGCTGATGACGATGACACGATCGTTGGGATGCTCCCGGACGGTGTAGAACTGGTAGCTACAGGTCGTAACGAGATCAACTTTTTTGTTAGTACACCGCCGCCCGGTATGTTTACTAACACCAGCCTCGACGCCTATCAAAAGAACATCTATTACACATCTGATGCGCTTAATTCTGATGAAGAAGGTGACGCTGCCTATTATCGGGTTTCTGTTGAGGCCAGAAAGAATGGGCGCGCGACAGCCAGGGTGGAGACCCTGTTCGTCAATCGCGGTGGTCAGGTCTATTGAATTTGTTAAAGAGAGGTTCTCTTATGAAAAGAATATCAATCATTCTTTGCATTTGTGCTGTAACTCTGCTCATCGCCTCTGGTGTTCTCGCGGCGGTTCCTGATTATTACTTGGGCGACACAAGTATTTATGTCGGATCGACAGGAGGAAATCCTATAAAGCCCAACGTTCTGTTCTTTGTCGATACGTCGAAGGAGATGGGAGATATCGGAACCGAAGGTGTTTATGATCCTGATAATTCTCCATACTCGGGCACGTATGCCGCAGGAGATATTTTTTATAAAGACAACGAAGTTTATAAGGATGCTCATGTCACTATGGCGACGCTGCAATACCCCGCGGCTTATGCTGCACTTGCGGCTAACGGGACCTTCGTCGGTTGCATATCAAATCAGGGGGCGATTTGTGATAACAAGACAGTATACTATGCCACCGGTGACTATTTGAACTACAAGGGGAGTGCAACAGCAACGAGCGAATGGCTACCAAGCCACAATTATAATGTGGGTGATCTTGTTTATGAAAATGGTCTGGATGCCGACAGTCAGCTTTACCGCTGTGTCAGTGCAACAGATGATAATAGTGACGGATATACCAAGTCGGGTGGCCCTGATCCGTTCCTTGTTACTTTGGAATCTTATCCGGATAACGAGCTGGTCTGGGAACCGGTGATGCCGCTGATCGAGGTCGTCGCTCATGAACTAAATGTTATCTTCGCTGACATCGCCCCTCTCGCAAATATCGGTCTTATGGAGTACAACAGCAATGATCAGGGGGGGGCAATTGCAATTCCGGTTGCTGCCAATACAGCGGCACAGTTAGCAACTGTTCTGGAAAATGACATCGTTCCTATTACTCAAACGGCTAATGCCCAGCCTGTGGGGTCGGCCCTGTGGGATGCCTGGCTGTATTGGGTTGGTGATCCCACGGGTGGTGGGGACTACATGATCGATGAAGAGACAAGCGAGCTTGATGACGGGAACCATGCCAACAGTACCGCCAATGATAACGCAGATTATGACACCTCACCGATTACCGCATGGTGTCAGCCCAACCATATGATTGTACTCGCCACTGGTGCTTTGTTCGACAATCTTGGTGCCTCCAACCCTGTAGCCGTGTTAGACACTGATGAAGTCTTGGGTGCAGATCAGGATGATGGTTTTTATGGGCCTGAAGCTGCGTATTATCTATATAACTACCTTGATTACATGGTTGATGGTGAGCGGTCGCAGGTCAACACTCATGTTATCCAGTTGATGTCCCCCTTTTTGCAACAGCTGAAAAGAACGGCTGATGAAGGTCACGGTTTATATGTGAATGTCAGTAGGGCGTCGGAAATCAGGGATGCAATCATGAAAGTCCTGCTGGGTATCCTTGAAACCGATAGTTCCTTCGTTGCTCCGGTTGTCCCTGCAAGCCCGGAAAACCGTGCTTATAGTGGTGAACGGGTTTATCTCGGCTTCTTCCGGCCAATGAATGACGAACCTTGGTACGGTAACCTCAAGAAATTTGGCCTGGATAGGTATTTCCACATTATGGCCTTTGACCCGACTCAAACCGACGCTGATGGGAATGATGAGCTTGTCTTGGCGACAGGTGCTGATGGCTATTTCAAAACTGATGCAGATGACAATCCGTCCATCTATTCCTTCTGGGGGCCCTTTGCTGAGATTGGTGCGTCACTGGTCGGCTCGGGAGTGTTGGACGGTGGTGTTGTTGAGATGGGTGGTGTTGGCTGGAAGTTGAAGCAACGGATCGCGAATGGAACCAGGGCCAGGGCCAGGAACATCCTGACTTACGATGGTGATGCGAATGGTGCTATGACCAAGTTCTGTTACGGCGATCTCTGCCCAGGGACGACCGACATCGATAACAGGGATCGGTTGACTGCTGATTTGAATTTAGACCCGGATGACGAACTGACCTCTGAAGAGGAATTGGCGGAGGTCAGCAAGTTAATGGAATATATCCATGGTTATGATGCCTATCTTAACTCCGGAGAACCGCGGTCTTGGGTTCTCGGTGATATCATGCACTCTGTACCGGCCGTTTTTAACTATCAACAATTTTCCTTCACCGATGCAAA
>PKUG01000071.1 GCA_002869665.1 Desulfuromonas sp.
CTGATTATGTCAATATTTTCATAACCAGCAGCGTAATGTCATCATCAAAGTGGCGCATGCCGGTGAAAATACGTACCTGGCTCATGATTCTGTCGATGAGATCGGGCGCCGGAAGGTCGGCGCATTATTTAAGTAACGAGCCGAGCCGCTCGGTGCCGAACAGCTCTTTGTCATTGTTTTCCGCTTCGACAATACCGTCGGTATAAAGCAGCAAGATGTCGCCGATTTCAAGATCCGTGGTTTTCTGCTCGAAGGCAATGTTCTTCTTGATCCCGAAAATCAGGCCTTCGGCATCGAGCAATTCGATCTGCCCCCTGTTGCGACGATAGAGCAGGGGTGGGTTGTGCCCCGCATTACTATAGGTCAGCTGCCGATTCGACGGGTTGTACTGCAGGTAGAACATGGTGACGAAAAGCTCTGAACGGTCGAGGTCCTTGAGGAAGTACCTGTTCAGTTCGTTGAGCATTTCGGCTGGTTTGTTGATGCTGTGGATGCGCGCGTGAATGAAGGTCCGCGTTTCCGCCATGATCAGGGCGGAGCCGATGTTGTGGCCGGAAACATCGGCGATGACCAGGTCGTATGTCGAATCCAGGCGGCTGATGCAGTCGTAATAGTCGCCACCGACCTGGTGGGCAGGGACACAGAGTCCGGCAAGGCAGACATCCCCTTGGCAGGGGAGTTTCGAGGGGAGGAGCCCCTTCTGAATTTCCTTAGCCAGCTGCATTTCCCGTTCCTGGTCACGGACATAAAGCAGTTCCTGCAACTGCTTGTGGTTGCGCCAGGCAATCCCTATTTGGCCGGCGATATTCTCGAACAGGGCGACGAATTCCTGGGTGAAAATACCTTTGACGGTCTTGGAGAACGCCGAAAGGACACCGACCGGTTCCCCTTCCAGGGTTATGGGGGTGTGGGCGAAGCAGGTGATCCCTTCACGTTTGATAATTTTGGCCGAAATCGGTTTGTCCAGATACTCGGTATCGTTGACGATCATGGTGATGTTCGAAAGGAACGTCTGGCCGATGTAGGTGTCCATGTTCAGGTTACGCTCCGACTCTCCGAATCGCTCCGAGGACTTGCCGACCAGGCTCTTGACCAGCAGGGTCATCGATTCTGGTTCGAGGATGCGGATGACGCAGAGATCGAATTTGAATTGTTGAGCGAGAAGTTCGAGGATTTTATCGAGGGTTTTCTGAAAGTCTGTCCCGAGGGAAACGATCTGGGCGACATCATAGAGAACGCTGAGCTGTTCACGACTGGACGCGTGACGGATAGAGACCGTTCCGAAAATGTCGAACACATCCTCCATCTCACTGCCGCGGGCAGACAGATAGTTGTCGAGGATAATGCGCGCGGGGGCTGCACCGACATGGCCGGCCAGGGTTCGCTCGGTAAAGTTTTTCAGCTTGGGAATTTCGTGATCGGCCAGGCTGCCGCGGGAGTCGATCTCCTGGTTGCCGAGATAGTCCGTGATAGCTCCCTGGGCCTGTTTTTCGCCGATAAATTTCGACATCAACTCCACGAATTCCATGACCGTTGGTGCCCGGCTGATCCGAGTCAACTTGTCAGGGAGCAGGGATTGATCGGAGAAAATATCGACAAATTTGCCGGCCTGAGTTGTTTCCGATTCCGACTGATGAACGAAAAAAGAGACCGTCAGATAAGCCGCCAGATTGAAGAGCATGCTCCAGAACAGTGAGTGTGTATAAATATCGAATCCGGAAAGACCGAACAGCTCGAGCGGCTTCAGCAAGCTGACGCCAAAGAGGCCATGGTCGATCAGGCTCTGGTTGAGCCAGCCGGAGCGAACGAACGAAGGGATCAGCAGGGTATAGGCCCAGATCAGGAATCCGGCGCCGATACCGGCGATTGCCGCGTGACGATTGGCACGTTTCCAGTAGAGCCCGCCGATAATGGCCGGGGCGAACTGGGTGGCGGCAGCAAACGAAATCAGGCCGATATTGACCAGCGCGTAGGAGTCGCCGATAATTTTATAATAAAAGTAACCGAGGTAGATGACCCCGATAATGCCGAGACGTTTGATGTTGATGAGGATTCCGGAAATATCCTGGACATGATCGGTCAGTTTCAGGATCAGTGGCATGATCAGATGGTTGAGCACCATGGTCGAGATGGCAACAGAAGACACCATGACCATCCCCGCGGCGGCTGAAAGCCCTCCGACGAAAACCAGCAGCGCCAGCCAGGGGTGGCCGGTCGAGAGTGGCAGGGTGAGGACGAAATAATCAGCCTGGGAGGTATCACCACCGTTGTGAAGCAGCCCGCCGAGAGCGATCGGCAGGACGAAGATGTTGATCAAAAACAGGTAGGCCGGAAAACGCCACATCGCCTTCTGGAGATGGCGCTCTTCAGAGTTTTCGGTCACCATGATATGGAACTGGCGCGGTAGGAACATGACCGCCATCATCGATAGGAGGATGAAGGTGAACCACTTGGTGTAGGGCGTCTGTTCCGTCCCCAGGTTGAACATCTGGGCGCGTTCCGGGAACTCCGTCAGGAAACGCTGGAAGATGTCGGCGAATCCGTCAAACATGCCGTAGGTGACGAAAATGCCAACGGCCAGAAAAGCGATCAGCTTGACCAGCGATTCAAAGGCGACAGCGACGACCAGGCCTTCGTGTCGCTCCGAAGAGTCGAGATGGCGGGCACCAAAGAGAATACCGAAGATTGCCAAAATCATGGCGATGAAAAAAGCCGAGTCGAGGTTGCCGGGGAGGAACGGCGCATAGCTGCTCAGCGCATCCACCGTGCTTGGATGAGCGAGGATGGACAGGGTGCGGGCAATCGCCTTCAACTGCAGGGCGATGTAAGGCGTCATCCCGAAGACGGCGAACAGGGTAACGACCGCACCGAGCAGGGCCGAACGGTCATAACGGCTGGAAAGGAAGTCGGCGATACTGGTGATATTCTGCTCTTTGCTGATACCGACCATCTTGCGCAGCAGGAACCACCAGGTGAAAGCGATCAGGGTCGGGCCGAGATAGATGGTTAAAAATTCGAGCCCGTTGGTCGCCGCAAGTCCGACGCTGCCGTAGAAGGTCCAGCTGGTACAGTAGACCGCGAGCGACAGTGAATAGATGTGGGAGGTGGCGAGCAGGCTTTTCCCCTGCTTCTTGCGCAAATCAGCGTAATGGGCAAGAAGAAAGAGCAGGGCAAAATAGAGAACAGCAACCAGGAGGATGATTGAAGCCGAAATCATAGGTCGTCGGTATTTCCTGGTCTGGATTGCCTGGCTTCAAGGTGACTGACAAACAGCCAGATGACGACAATGGATGCCGGCCAGCCGATGAAGAAGTAAAGCACAAGCTGTGGAATACCGAAAATCAACCGGTCGGTGTTGAAGATATGAATGAAGGGAAAGTTGATCATGACAATCCCGAGAATCAGGCAGAGGATCCATGCTTCTCGGATGGGGCTGTCTTTTGTCTCTTTCATCGCTCGACCTCTGGTCGTTGGATTGAGTCAGAAGAATCTGAACAGCTTAGTCTGCCGAAACTCGAAATACAACCCAAATCAATGGCCGGAGTCGGGAAAAATGATAGTTCCGCGCGCTTGTTATCCTGTTCCGGGCATTATTGGGCGCAAGCTCGAGCACGTGGGAAATTAATCGCTGTCAGCCGGAAGAGATGTGCTATATTCTGCCGGTTCAAACGCTTGGAAAACACAAGGAATTCTTTATTGTGACGATATCCCCCTTATTGAAACGACTGCTCCGGTTCGGAGTGTTGCTTTTACTGACCCTGGTCGTTGGCTGTGCGCAAAATCAGGTTGCTCGCCAGGGAAGCCTGCCGCAGCCTGAAGTCTCGTATGACTCCCGGCTGGACGACGCCGACGCCAAGGCCTTCTATGCCTATGGCCGCTACCGTCTCCTCGGTGGTGAAGGGCGCTGGGCTGAGGCGGTGGCGACCCTTGAGCGAGCCGCCGCTTTGGATCCCTCCAGCGATTATCTCCAACTTGTTCTCGCCAAAGCCTATCTGCATCTGCAGAATCCCGAAAAGGCTGCCGAACAGTTAAGCCGTGTACTGGAAAGATCACCCGAAAATGGTGAAGCCCTCGAACTGGCGGGCGAGTTGAACTTACATTTTCAGGAGTATGCCGAGGCCGAAGAGCATTTCGCCCGGGCTCTGGAACTCTCTCCCGATTCTGAACGCCTGACCTTGCGGTTGGCTTCCACGCTGTCGCGGATGGAGCGTCGGGACGACGCGATCGATTTGCTCCTGAGCCTGCTGAAAGAAATTCCCGAGGCGAACGCTGCCCGGCTGATGCTCGCCCGTCTTTACCTGGGAAAAGATGACCAGGAACAGGCAGTGGCCGCCTACCGGCAGATCCTCGAATATGAGCCGGGGCAACAACAGGCGATTCTCGGTTATGGGCAGCTGTTGGAAAACGACGATCCGGTCGCAGCCCGCGAGCTCTACGCTAACGCCCTGGAAGCGAATCCTTTTGCTCTTGGAGTTCAGCAGCAATATGGGGAGCTGCTGTTGGGGCTGGGAGAGACCGAGGCTGCCCTTGAACAATTCCAGCAATTACGTCGCCACTTTCCCGGTAGTGCGCAAATCCTTTCACGGATTGCCCTGATCCAGTTGGAACTGGAACACTGGGAAGAGGCCGAAGCCGACTTTCGTCTGCTGTTGAAGAGCCCGGGGCATCAGGATAGCCAGCGCTATTATCTGGCCATGGCATTGGCCGGTCAGGAGAAGTATGCCGCTGCCGTTGCCGTTCTGCAGCAGGTCGATAAAGATTCTCCCCTCTATGCGGAAGCCGTTCTGCAGCAGGCTTATTTGCTTGATCGCGTCGAGCAGACCGATGCTGCGATCGATGTGTTGCGCCAAGCGCTTGACGAGGGGGTGGGACAGGAAGAGATCTATTTTTATCTCAGTGCGTTCCTGGCTGATCGAAGTCGCTACGCTGAGGCACTTGAGGTCACGCGTAGCGGTCTCGAGAATTATCCGGGTGATATCAGCCTGCTTTACCAGCATGGAATCTTTCAGGAAAACCTGGGGCAATCGGAGCAGGCTGTAGCGACCATGGAAATGGTCCTCGAGCTGAATGCTGAACACCCCGACGCGCTGAATTTCCTTGCCTACAGCCAGGCGGAAGCGGGGGAAAACCTCGAGCTGGCTCTTGAACGAGTACAGCGTGCTCTCGAAATCAAGCAGAGTGGCTACATCATCGATACCCTCGGCTGGGTTCTTTACAAACTCGGACGCTATGCCGAAAGCCGGATCGAGATGGAAAAAGCCGCAGAAATTTTTCCTCATGACCCGGTAATCAACGAGCATCTCGGGGATATTTACCGGGCTTTGGAATTGTGGAGCGAGGCCGCTCAGGCATATCGCCGTGCGATTGAGCTTGATCCGCAGGCTATCGGTGTCCGTGAGAAACTCGAAGCTCTGCCGCAAGGTCAAATTCAATGAAAAAACTGTTGTTCCTCGCGCTGGTTGTTTTGACCGCCTGTGTCCCCCGTGGCCCCGAACAATGGGGTTCCCTTCCGGGTGATGCTGACCTGCTGAACCTCGTGGCCCAACGGAGCGGGGAGATCAAGACACTCGATACCGCTGCATCCGTGCACCTGACGAGCCATGGAAAATATTATTCCAGCCAGCAGTTTCTCCTTCTGGAGCGCCCTGATCGCCTGCGCGCCGACGTTTTGACCGGTTTTGGTCAGCTGGTTCTGCAGTTGACCTCGGATGGTGATCAATTGGCGGTTTTCCTCAACACCGAAGTCCCCGGCCGTTTTCTGAGCGGCCCGGCGACTTACGAAAATTTTCTGCGCTTCATCCGTGTGCCGTTAGCCCCGCGCGAGCTGCTCGCCATTCTGCTTTATGATCCGCCTATGCGCGCCTTTGACAAGAGCCGCGTGGCGTTGTCGGAGCGTGGCGATCGGCTACTGCTGATCCTGACAGGAGGGGACAGCCGCCAGGAATTGAGCTTCGATTCGCAACGGCGCCTGACCGGGTGTCGTTATTATTGGCAGGAGACGTTGCAACTGTCTGTCGAATATGATGATATTGCGGAAGAGGACGGCTTTCCCCGCCAGCTGATCGTCGAAATCCCGGAGGAGGAGACCCGCCTGAAGTTGTCCCTCTCGGAAGTCGTGCTGAATGAACCCATCGATCCGCAACGCTTCCGACTCTCTCAGCCGGAGGGGAGCCTTTTTGAAGCGTTGCCATGACCAGAAGCCTTATGTCACGAAATAACCTGCTCATTTGTCTGTTTGTTTTTCTCGGTCTGCTGATCCTCTCCGGTTGCGATCAGCGTGAAGGCTATATCCCTGGTGCCAATGAAGAAGCGCCTGAACCCGCTTATGGCGATACTTTTATCGAAGCCTCATTGGGTGATGCAAGTGTTTTGTTGCCGGTGATTTCTTCTGATTCCGCGTCCAGTTCAGTCAACAGCCAGCTCTACAACGGTTTGGTGCGTTACGATAAGGATTTCCGGATTGAAGGGGAACTGGCTGAATCCTGGGAGATCTCGGCAGACGACCTGACGATCACTTTCCATCTACGCAAAGATGTCAAATGGCACGACGGCACCCCCTTTACCTCGGCGGACGTCAAATTCAACTACGAGCTCTATATCGACCCCAATACGCCGACCTCCTATGCTGAAGCGTTCAAGCAGGTCGCGTCTGTCGAAACGCCTGATCCCTATACCTTTGTTGTCCACTACGACAAACCCTATGCCCCGGCGTTGATCCGCTGGGGCATGCCTATTCACCCCAGGCATCTACTGGAGGGGGAGGATGTCACCAAAAGCCCGCTGGGGCGCCATCCGATCGGGACCGGCCCCTACAAGTTTAAGGAGTGGGTCACCGGGGAGAAGATCGTTCTTGAAGCGAACCCCGATTATTTCGAGGGTCGCCCCTATATCAAACGGATCGTCTATCGGGTGATCCCTGACCAGACGACCCAGCTGCTGGAGTTGCTGACCGGCAACCTCGACCTCATGAACCTGACGCCGCTGCAGTACGACCGCCAGACCGATACCCCGGCGTTCCGACGGCTTTATCGTAAGTATCGTTACCTTGGCTTCAGCTATACCTACCTGGGCTACAATCTCAAGCGCCCGATGTTCCAGGATCGACGGGTCCGGCAGGCACTTTCCTACGCGATCAACAAGCAGGAGATCATCGACGGTGTGCTGCTCGGCTACGGGGCGATTGCAACCGTTCCTTATAAAACCGACACCTGGACGTATAACCCCGATGTGCCGCGATACGACTACAACCCGGACAAGGCCCGCGAGTTATTAGCGGAGGCTGGCTGGACGGACAGCGATGGCGACGGTATCCTCGACAAGGACGGTGTAGCGTTCTCTTTCACCATAGTGACCAATCAGGGGAATGACCTGCGTGCCAAGACGGGGGAGATTATCCAGCGGCGCTTCAAGGATATCGGCGTCGATGTCAAGCTGCGGATCATCGAATGGGCGACCTTCCTAAAGGAGTTCATCAACCCCTCAAACTTCGATGCGACCATTCTGGGATGGAGCGGTGGCCCGGAGCCGGATCAGTATAATATCTGGCATTCGAGTAAAACCGGTCCGCGCGAACTGAACTTTATCGGCTACAAGAACCCCGAGGTTGACGAATTGCTCGATCTCGGTCGGAGGGTTTTCGATCAGCAGAAACGTAAAGAATACTATGATCGATTCCAGTACATCCTGGCCGAGGATCAGCCGTACACGTTTCTCTATTTCGGTGAGTCCTTGCCGGCGGTTTCCAGCCGGATTCACGGCATAGAGCCGGCTCCGGCGGGGATCGGCTATAATTTCATTCGTTGGTTCGTACCCAAAAACGAACAGAAATACATCCGGTGAATTGAATGTTGGCTTATATCCTGAAACGCATTCTGCTGCTTGTGCCGCTACTGCTGGGGATCACTCTGATTTCTTTTGTCGTGATCCATCTTGCTCCGGGCGAGCCAACCGATATGCAGACCCAGCTGAATCCGGAAGCCAGTTCGGAGTTGCAGGAGCGGTTGCGCGTTCAGTATGGCCTCGACAAGCCGCTTTACGTCCAGTACGGGGTCTGGCTGGGACGCCTGGTGCAGCTCGATTTCGGTGAATCGTTCGCCAATGACCGGCGTCCGGTTATCGACAAGATCGGCGAGCGTCTGCCGGTGACGATCATGCTTAATGCACTGGGGGTCTTCTTTATTCTGGAGGTTTCCGTTCCGCTCGGGGTTGTCTCGGCGATCCGCCGCAATTCGGGATTCGACCGGGCGACGACCCTGCTGGTGTTTACCGGTTTTGCCATGCCGTCGTTCTGGC
>PKUG01000070.1 GCA_002869665.1 Desulfuromonas sp.
ACAAGGGTTGGTTGTGCCGGTGAATACGCCGATATGCGCAAGAAGGTTCAAACTCAACTTTGCCCGAGGTGCTTGAGATTGATGACGAACTGGAGGAAGCGCGTCATCCGCAGCGGCAAAGCCATTCCGCCGCCGCTGATTAAGAAAGACGGCGCTTGGCACGATAACCCTGAATACCAGGAAGGGAGGCAATCAGCATGACTGGTTATATCAACATTGAAGCCGTTTATATCGTCGGTGTTCTTGCCCTCATGATCGGCGTCATCATCGGCCTGGCTTTCGTTCTGGCGACCAGTGACAAACAGAAGAAAACCGCGCGAAAAGAGCCGTCCATCAAGATCACCAGCCCCCGGCGCCAGCGCAAACAATCACTCAACCGCGCCACGTTGCGAGCCCGCATGATGCTGGCGACCGGCGCCATCGACGTCCCGAGGAGGTAAGAAAAATATGGCCGATATCGCAAGAATCTAACAACAGACAAAAGAGTTTTCAGACCAGCGCCAGCGCCTGACCGACCTGGTCCAAAAGCTCCAGGACAGGATCGAAGCGGTCAAACGCGAGTTGCTGCCGGGGATCCAGACGGCCGCAGCCGACGTCGCGGCTGCGCAGGGTGCCTTGTTCGAGACCGTCAAACAAAGCCCGAGTCTTTTTGTTAAGCCGAAAACGATGGTGATTTACGGAGTGCGGGTCGGTTTCAAAAAAGAAAAGGGGAAAGTTTCGATTTCCAACGAGGAGATCACCATCCGCCTGATCCGCAAGCATCTGCCCGATCAGGCTGAGAGCCTGATTCAGACCACGGACAAGGTGCTGAAGAACGCCCTGCAGCAGCTCTCCGGTGCCGAGTTGAAGAAGATCGGAGCCGAGATCCAGGCCGACACCGACCAGGTATTCATCAAGCCGGTTGGGGATGATATCGACAAGTTTGTCGCCGCCCTGCTGGAGGAAGGCGAGGCGATTCTGAAGGAGGCGGTGTGATGACGACGTGCGACTGCTGCGGGATGGAAATACTGGCGGCTGAGATCACACGTCGCTGCCCGTCATGTGAACGGCTGATGTGTGTGAACTGCGATGCCGGCGCTGGAACAGTTTGCAGTGGGTGTGAGTACGGCAGCGAGGAGGTGGAGTGATGGCAAATGTAAAAAAATATCGCGTCGATTATGACGGTGGCGTCGCAGGGATCACGGTCGAGATTGATCATGACATTATGACCGAGCCGGCCCTCCATGAAATTAACAATTTTTGGCTGGATGCTGAATATCGGCTTGCCAACGCCAAGGGCGATATTCTGATGGCTGTCCTTGTCTTCTTGGCTCAGACGTCACTCATTGTCCAGCTTGAAGGGGACTACAACATCAATGGATTGATAAAGCGATTTGACTACGACGACCCTTATCTGTCCGGAGGAATTGAGGGTTGGCCTAAGATGGACGGATCTGCCGGGATAAAGATCGTTAGACTGGACCAGCACGTTTTTTATCACAATGACTTCAATGTAAAGGAGGTCGCCTGATGTCTCAGAAACAACTGAAATGCGTGGTCACGATCATCGGCGAGCCCGGGGAGAAAGCCGCCAGCATCAAGATCACGTTTGATCCGGTGCTACGAACTGACGAGCATAACTCCCCCTGGAAAGATAGCGGTGCGCTGGGATTTGTAAACGAAGTTCTTGCTGCGATCGCCGTCGCCCAAGAGAAGCGGAAAAGTGCAGTGATGAGTAAAGCCGCCACTGCTGACTACATAAACGGTCTGCTTGATCATTCAAAGTGTCTTTATGAGCTGGCACAGGAGGCCAGGGACTGTTTTGTAGCCGGCAACGTGGGTGGAGCATTGAGAGCCCTTACCGCCGCTAAGGTATCCGCTGAACTTGTTGGGCTCCAGCATCGTCTTGCTGTTGAGGGCTTGTCGAAGATATAAGTCACTCCCGTCAGTTTTGTTGGTGGGTGTCCATATTCTGCGACCGGCCATGCACGGTGGATCCGCGACAAAAAAGGCGATCGTTGTACGTGTGAAGAACGAAGCACCAAAGGAGGAAACCAATGAAAGCTAGATATGAAGTTACAGCAGTATGCGAGAACCATCGCTGCAAGGTTGATGAGTTTGTGAAACAGCGTAACCGCATGACCTACATGGGCACAGACGACAATGAATACGTCATCCGCAAACTGATCTGTCCGGGTTGCGGCATGCACGGCCAGGTGGTCAGCATCGTCGATCTCGAAAAACAGCAGGAGGTGGCGTGATGTTTCACGAAAAATATGTGGAAAGCGGGATTGAAATGGAGTCTTTCTCGGAAATTGAAACCATTGACCAACTGCGTGAAGTCATCAGCACTATTTCTGGTGATATGCCAGTCAGCGACGGTCTTGGCGATCCTCTCAAACTGACGATCGTCAGAGCACAGCCGACCTATGTCGAGATTCAATAGGCGAAACGGGGCACCTCGCCCCGTCGCTCCAGGGTGGTGCCTGGGGCCTGATGATGCAAGCCACAAAAGGGAGGTTTTAATGGCAAATATAGCGCTTGAAGAGATTAAGAAAAATGTCAAAAAGGAATTCAACAAACGTAAAAAAACTGAGCAGGGGTTGAAGCTTGGCCATGTTTTCGAGGACGTCTCAAGAAGAGCAGGATTTAAAAGCTGGAATGAATACTCAGAGCACCTAAAGGCCTTGAGATAAGGCCATAAAAAACGGCGGGCAGAGAATGGAGGGGCATCCAAGCTGCAGGCCGTTAAGAGTGAGCGTGAGCCCCCTCGGGGAGGGAGTATAGGTGATGGCAACCAGAAAAGCAAACCGCAGCAACGATATTTATGGACGGCAAATAAAGATTATCAAGATGGCTCAAAGCCAGCTTGGAATCAGTGATGCTGATTATCGTGAGATTCTGACTCAGAACTTTGGCAAAAGCAGTAGCACTGCCTTGTCGGTCTCTGAACGTGATGAGCTGATCAAAATCTTGAAAGAAAAAGGCTTTGAACTGAAGGCAGTGAATGGTCGCAATAAATATCCCGGTCGCCCTCGCAATATGGATGGCAACACGCCGCGTGCACGTCATTTACGGAAAATTGAAGCCTTGTTGACTGTCGGTAAAAAGCCCTGGTCCTATGTGCACTCAATGGCAAAGGACATGTACGGAGTTGACGATATTACCTTTATGGATGATTTGAGCGAGTTACGGGGCATCATCACCGCCTTGCGCAGGCAGGGACAGCGTGAAGGCTGGGATTTAAGCGGGGAGAAATAAATGGATAACCTGAACGAAGAAACCCGCGGGGTCAGTCTGCTGCTCACCATCGCCGATGCCGGCCAGGAAGCCCTGGTCGAAGCCGGCATAGCTCCAGAGATCGCCAGGGCCGCAGCGCTGAAAGCCGCCGATCGCGTCCGCGAGCGCCACGGCGGTGAGCAGCTCTATATCCCGAAGGGTGTCGCTATCGCCCTGAGTGAGCGCGACTGGGAGATCTGGCGCGAATACAATGGAAGTAATAGCTTTGTCTTGGCGAAAAAACACAAGCTCACCGAACGGCAGATTTACAACGTCATTTCCCGCTGCCGGGCCGAGCATGACCGGCGCAATCAGATGCCGCTGTTCTGAAAGTCTGCGCTTGATCTAAGATGAAAATTGTATACACTTGTCAAAATTTGTTTGATAACCATTTCCAATGGAGGGGACGATGGGTGTGATGAGCGAACAAAGCTTTTATGTGGTCTATGATGGTCCTGCATTAGAGGGGAATGAGATTGACGTTCGTCAGTTAGCCCCAGCATTGCACTCGATAGGAGATTTGGTAGATCATGCCAACCGTGTTCTTCACGGAAAGGCATTCAAGGCTCAGGTTAAGGTTAAAGGCTCTTTCAAGACCGGATGCTTTGGCATCGACCTGACTTTTGTTAACAGCCTTCTTGATGGGTTTGCCGGGTTGTTTACTAACCAGTATGTGGAGGCGGCATTAAATGTCCTTGAGGTTGTCGGCCTGGTTGCTGCGACAACGAAAAAGGGGCGAGAGTCTTTATTGTCACTACTGATGAAAATCCAAGGTCGGCAAATTAAAAAAGTTGTCGAGCTTGAAGACGGAAAAGTAAGGATTGAACTAGATGATGAGCACTTTGAAATTGAAAAAGAAGTGTTGAATCTATTAAGGGATTACGACGTCAGAAAAGCGGTAGACGGTGTAATCAATGAACCTCTCAAGGCAGATGGTGTTGATACCTTTGGTGTTGGCAAAGATAAAAATTCCGTTTTTGTGGTAAAAAAGAATCAGTCATCATTTTTTTCAGTGCCGTTACTCGATGAAGAAGTGCTCAATGAGTACACTTACGAAACTATGGTGAAAGTGGTAAATGTCGCCTTTCAGGATGATAACATGTGGCGGCTCACTGAGGGCGACAAGCCTTTTTTTGCAAAAATTGAAGATGGAAACTTCCTTGATGCTGTCAAGAATAATGATAAGTTTTTTGCGAAAGATGATATTTTCAAAGTAAGAATTCGACTTAGGCAGGTTCTCGGAGAAAAGGGCAATGTGAAATCTGAGCACTTTGTCGAAAAGATTCTTGATCATAGAAGTGCTGCTAAACAAATAAAACTCCCTTTTGAATAGCAGTGCCAATTATTATCCTCTCTCTGTAGCCCCCGAATCTCACGGTCCGGGGGCTTTTTCTTTTTGAAACGCTTCATCTTATCTGTTTTTTCCCCTCTTTATATTCTGTCCTTGTCGTTACCTCCTCCTTTGATTTGCCCCGCCGGACCCATTCCGGCGGGGCGCATTTAAGTATTTGGAGGCCACCATGTAATCGTCAGCATCGATAACCACGCGGAAGGGGTTTAGCCCCGAACGATAGCCGGAGAATGCCGGCAAATAGCCAGCCCGGCAATCCGGGCTGGCTGAAGCCATAGAGGATCACATGATCAGTATCGACGATTTCAAACTCATCCTGACCGACACCCTGCAGCACGAGGGCAAAACGTCCGTTGACCCAGCCGATCCCGGCAACTGGACCGGCGGAAAGGTCGGCAACGGCGAGTTGCGCGGCACAAAAAAAGGAATCTCCGCCGCCCGTTATCCGCACCTGGACGTAATGGCCCTCAGCGACGAGCAGATCGAGAAACTTTACTTTGATGACTTTTGGTCCGGCCCTCGAATCAACCACCTCGACAATTTCGCCCTGGCACGCAAAGTATTCGATCTCTACGTCAACACCGGCCAGGCAATCCGCATGCTCCAGCGTGCAATCAACACCGTCTGCTGTGGCCAGGTCGCCCCGCGTCGCGCCGCCCCCTGGCGGCAAACCGTTGCCCGCCTCACAAAGGGCAAGCCGCTGCGCGTCGACGGCATCATCGGCCCCATCACCCTCGAAGTCCTGCGCGCCTGCCCCTATCAGGCCGCGCTGCGCGTCGCCCTCAAAGGCGAAGCCTATAACCACTACAAACGGCGCAACCCGCTCTACATACCGGGGTGGCTGACACGTTTGGCCGGATGAACCATCTTGCGCAGAGGCGCAGAGGCGCAGAGAAAAACATGAAAGATTTTCAATGGTTTAAACCAAAAACAAGGCACTTTGACGTTCTCAGCGCCTCGGCGCCCCAGCGGGAGAAAAAATGACCTACGAACAGATCCGCAATCAGGCACAAACCGGCGGGGTGCTCGCGGTACGCGGGACCGGGACGGTATCCAAGGTCATCCGCGTGGTCACCGGGGAATCCCATAGCCACGTTGCCATGCTTGTCTGGCTTGATGACGGGCTTTATGTATTCGAGTTCGTTGAGTTTGTCGGCTTTCAGATTTTGCCGGCCAGCGAATGGCTGCGCCGCCGCCAGGGGCAGGACATTATCTACTGCTCTCCTCCGCGGCATGTTGCGGCCAACCCTGACCGCGTCAAGGCCGCTGCCATCAGTTATCGCAACGCTTCAGTCGCCGCCCGCTGGTACGGCTACATCAGCCTGTTTCTGATCCTCTACAGCCAGATCACAGGCCGCAAGGTTCACGTCATCCAAAAGGTATGCAGCACATTCGTTCAGGAATGCTGGGCCGCCGCCGGCCACCGGCTCAAGCGTACCGCTGACCCTGGCGACATCGTCGAAGCCTGCCCGGCGACGTACAAGATCGACATGTAGGGGCACGATTCATCGCGCCCGACTGAACCGCAAACAAACCTGGGCGTGATGAATCACGCCCCTACAGAGGAGAGAACACCATGAATAACGCTATCTCGATTTTTCTGATTCTGATCATCGCCACCGTTGTCCTGATCTCCGGCTGTGCCGGAACCGACAGCGGCGGAACCAAGTCGATCGGCATGGTCACGATCGACGGCCAGGTCGACGAAGTCGAGGCCAGCCTTGTCCGCGCCGCAACCGGTGCGGCATTTGTTGTGCAGCCCACCGCCATCGCGCCGACCTATGCCGCCACCAAGGCCATCCTCGCCGCAGACGGCCTGCTCACGCTGTCCGCCCTGCCGGAACAGTTGCAGACCAAGGTGCTCGAAAACGGCTTCACCGCCGTCGAGGCTCAGGCCGTTGTCGATATCGTCAACGTTGCCGTCGCCAAGGTGCGTCACGACCTGACCCTGCCCGATATCTCCGGCAACCAGGTCAGCGATGTGCTCATGGAGATCGTGCGGATCGTCAATGAAACCGCTGCTGTCCGTCTTGGCCTGTAGCCTGCTGCTCACCGGCTGCATTCAAGCCAGGCCGGGCGACCACTCGCAATGGCTTGAGCAGCCGCATTTCGTGACCATTTACAAGGTGCATTTTTAATGGACGACGCCGACCGCGCCAAAGGTATTGCAGACCAGGCAGACCAGGACGCCCTGGAAGATCACCTGAGCCGCAGCAACAGCAATCAGCCAAGCCGCATACATTGTATCGACTGCGAAGAAGAGATCTCGCCGCGCCGCCGGGAGACAAAAGGTGTCACACGCTGCATCAATTGTCAGCGTGATTTTGAACAGCGCCAACTACTCAGCAACTGGGGACCGCCGTAATGCCGGATATTAACTACGCTGCCTGGAAATTCTGGATCGATTTGCTGGTCCTGGTCGTTGTGACCATCCATATCCTCTACACCTGGTGGAGCAATAAGGAAAAAGTCACAAAAAAACTGTTTCAGCAACAGGAAGCCGAGATCGCCAAGCGCCCGACAGCCGATGACGTAAAGCAGCTGATTAAGGACCGCATGCCGACCTGCTCGAACCACCTGGACAGAACGGCAGCAAACGAACGCGGCCTGTCAGGCCTGCAACTCGAAGTTGCCAGGCTGCCGAACAAGGACGAACTGATCCGCGCGCACAACCGCCTTGATGAAGCGTTGAACAAGGTCGAAAACCTCGCGGGAAAAATGAGTTCAACAGATCGCAAGCTTGACCTCGTACTTGAAGAACTGCTGAGGAGAGAAAAGTAATGAGCATCAGCACCCTGCTGACAGAAGACCGACGCCTGGTCATCCTCCGGGCGCTTGCCGAGGACGCCGGCTACAGCCACAACGAAAGCGTGCTGCAGAGCATCCTGGCCGCCTTCGGCCACAGCGTCAGCCGCGATGTAGTCAAGACCCAGATCAACTGGTTGGCCGAGCAGGGCCTGGTCACTGTCGACACCGTCGGCAACTACCTGATCGCCAAGCTCACCACCCGTGGCGCCGATGTCGCAGCTGGTCATGCGACCGTACCCGGTGTCAAGCGACCGGGGCCGAAGGGGTAGCGGATGGTTGGCCAGCAGTCAACATTCGACAAACTTCCCAGGCCGATCGTTCTCCAGCTGAATGAATGGCTGGAAGACCCGGCCATCACGCAGAAAGACGCCCTGTCCATGTTGAATGATCGCCTCGAGGAAGAGGGGATCGAGCTGCGGGCTAGTAAAAGTGCGTTGAATCGGCACGCGCAAAGGCTTGAAAAAGTCGGTCGGAGGATGCGCGAGGGTCGGCAGTTTGCCGACCAGCTTATGTCGTATGTCGGGGCAAATCAGCAAACACAGTTCGGCCAGCTTATCAATCAGATGTTGCATGGGATCACGTTCGAGCTTGCTGGAAATCTGCAAGACATCGATCAAAATCCGGAGAACATCCCCGTCATTATCGAAATGGTCAAGGACCTGGCATTGACTGGTCAGCGGTTGGAGAAGGCTGCGCAATTGAATGCGGCCAGAGAAAAAGAGATCCGTCAGCAAGCGCTTGAGGAAGCGGCGCAGGCTGTCGGTGATGAAGCACGCGCCCAGGGCATGACGGATGAGCAGGCCGATTTCTGGAGACGGAAGGTATTAGGAGTCAAAGGCTGATGGCAGGTGTTTCCCCATTAAAAAGCACGC
>PKUG01000040.1:0-2533 GCA_002869665.1 Desulfuromonas sp.
ATGAGGATGGCGAGGATGAGAAGGTAGTTCGTCTCCACGGCTACTCCCCTCCCTCTCCGCGCCAGTCTTCCACCATGACGATCAGGGTGCGGATAAACATCATCGCTCCCATCAGCGGGAGCACGGCATAGAAATACCATTCGGGGATCTGCAGCGTTGTTGTCCGGGCGTATTCATCCTGGAAGATCATAATCGTCATCTCTCCGCCGAGGTAGACCATCAGGGTCGCGAAGACCAGCACCGCAAGATGGGAGAACAGGGTCAAAAAGCGCTTCAGGACCGGGAACAGCTGCGGCAGGGCGTCGATGCGGATCAGCGAGCGGCTGCGCACGGCGGCGATACAGCCGACGTAGGTGGCAAAATAGATGACCTTACGCACGATCTCGTCTGACCAGTAGAGGCTGATGTCGCTCGGCATTTTACGGAGCACCACGTTCGCCATGGCGGTGAACAGGGCGATGACGACGGCGATGAACAGGGACCACTCTTCGATGAAGAGGAAGCCGCGATCGATGGCCTTGAAGGTTTTTTTCAGCATGAATGACATCTTTCAATCAGGTTTGTTGACAGTTCCTGAATGGAGACGGAGAGGCTCCGACAACAGCATATTCCAGTGGCAGCAAAAGAAGCGCCAGGGATTCCCCGACGACATCATAGCGTCAGCGCTCCCTTTGAATATAAATAAAAACGGGGCCGGGGTGGTTTCCCCGGCCCCGTTGCTTAAAACGTGGCGATTATACAGATTCCAGGATCAGCTGCCAAGTTTTGCGCGAACCGTTGCGAGATATTCGGGACGCATTTTCTGGCCCCATTCTTCGATCACAGGCTCAGCGGCCTTTTTCAGTTCAGCAAGATCTTCATCTGAGAGCTGGATGAACTCGACGCCGGCTTCTTTGGCCGCGGCAACCTGGGCTTCATGCTGCTTGCGGGTCAGGTCGCGGGTGTTAGCGCTCTCTTCCTGGACAACCTTGAGGAAGGTCTCGCGCAGATCGGCCGGAAGTTTGTCCAGCCAACGCTTGTTGATCAGGTGAACGAACAAACCCTGGGCATAGTTCAGCTCGGTGAAGTTTTTGGAGATGTTGAACTTCTTGGTGATGTTGCAGACGATCGCAGTGTGGTCGAGGCCGGTGATAACGCCGGTCTGCAGGGCCTGCGGAACATCGCCCCAGGGCATGACGGTGAACTGTAGCCCCCAGGACTTGTAGATGTCGGCGTTGACCGGCGCTTCGCCGACACGGAACAGGACTTTTTTGGCGTCGGCGAGGTTTCTAACCGGTTCGTTGGTTGCCCAGCCGTAGAGACCGTAGTTGGTGATGTCGATGGCCAGAATCCCCTTGTTGGCCGCTGCATTGGCAAAGGGTTCCCAGGTTTCCGGCGTATTGCGGAAGGTATCGAGCTTATCAAAAGTGTCGACGATATAGGGCAGATTGACGACGCCCATTTCGTTGGCAACGTTGCCACCGGCAAAAATAGATGAGCTGAGCATGCCGTGGATCGCACCCATTTTGACCTTGTTGTAAACATCCTTTTCGCCGCCGAGTTGGCGCAGCGGACGGTAGTCGACGTAAATCTGGCCGTTGGTGGCTTCCCACACCTTGTCGCGAATACGATAGCCGGCACGGACCCCTTCGATGACCGGGTGGGACAGGTTGGAGAGCAGGTAGGTGTACTTGGCGCCGCTCGGATCAAAAGCTGGCTTGTATGCGGCCAGCGGATCTTCCTTTTCTTCGGCAAGGGCCATAACGGGCAGGCTCAGTGCCAGAATCAGCAACAGGGCAAAAATCTTTTTCATCGGCTTACCTCCATGTAAGTTGAAGAAAGTGTCAAACGATGTTTGATCACCGTAAAAAAATGTTAAATTATAATAAAATCAATAACTTAGGAAGGAACGATAGCTTTTTCCATCAATCCGGTCAAGCGAAATCTGGCACGCTGAAATAAAAAAAGAGCCGGAACATCAGGCGGTTCCGGCTCTTCAACAAAGTTAGCGAAGGGTGTTCAGGTGCTGGCGTACTATTGTAACTCCGCTCTTACCTGTTTGAGGAAATCAACACCGATTTTATCGGCCCACTTCTGGAGCACCGGTTCGGCCAGTTCGACGAGCTTGGCTTTTTCCGCAGCCGGCAGCTCATGGAAGACGACACCATCGGCCTTGGCGGCCTCGATTTCACGATTCTGCTGTTGTTCCGTCCGGGCCCGCGCGCTGGCGCTCTCCTCGGCGATGACCTTCAGCAGCAGGGTGCGCAGGTCTTTCGGCAGCGACTTGAGCCAGCGCTCGTTGATCAGGTGAATGTACAGTCCCTGGGCATAGTTCAGCTCGGTAAAGTTTTTGGCGACGGTAAACTTCTTCGAGATATTGCAGACGATCGGGGTGTGATCGAGGCCGGTGATGACACCGGTCTGCAGGGCCTGAGGGACATCCGGCCAGGGCATGACGGTGAACTGCATCTCCCAGGCTTTGTAGAGATCGACATTGACCGGGGCCTCGGCGATACGGAACAGGGCCTTGCGGGCGTCGGCGACCGACTCGACC
>PKUG01000040.1:2545-44879 GCA_002869665.1 Desulfuromonas sp.
GTCGGCGCCATATTCGTTGAACAGCTGTTCATTGCTGCGGAAACGTTCGAGCTGATCAAAGGTGCCGACCAGGAAGGGGAGGTTGACGAGGCCGAGGCGCGGTGAGATGTTCGGCGCCGCGACCGAGGAGCTCATCATGCCGTGGATGGCGCCCATCTTCAGCTTGCCGATCACATCCTTTTCGCCGCCGAGCTGAGACAACGGGCGGAAGTCGACATAGAGACGGCCGTTCGATTCTTCCCAGACGCGGTCGCGGATGCGGTAACCGACGCTTACCCCTTCGATGCCTGGATGGCCGACGCAGGAGAGCAGATAGGTGTATTCGGCCGTGGACGGATCGAACTTCGGTTGCCATTGGGCCAGCGGATCCGCAGCATAAAGGCTCAGCGGGCACAGGATCATGATCAGTAACGCAAGAATCAGACGACGCATTGTTCCTCCCTCAATAAAGAAAAATGTGATATTTCCGCCGTGATTTCGGCGTATTCCCTCGTTTATACCCGTTTATTTTCATGAAAGCAAAAAAAATGTTAAGTAAAACAAACAGCGGTTTGTTCTCCGCTTGGCTCTTTAATCGAGTGAATCACTGGTGTATGCTTACCAGATGCGTAAAAAATCCGTTTTGACAAGGAGTCTATCGACAATGCCCAAGTTCTTTCTGACCCTGATTTTGTTTTTTTCTCTTTTCTCCCTGAATGCCTGTGCGGCCCAGCAGGCTGATGCTGTCGCTCAAGGTGACAACTCGATTACCGAGGCCCTGACGCAATTCTATCCGCAGCTTGAATATGAAGAGGTGAGCCCGACGCCGGTCGCCGGTCTCTACGAAGTCTTCATGAGCGACGGCCAGATCGTCTATTTCGCCCCGGCCACCGGCCATCTGCTGCTCGGCGAACTCTGGTCGGCCGATGCCCGTAACCTGACCCGCGAGAGCAAGAACAAGCGGCTCTCCGCCCGTGTCGGCGAGATCCCCCTCGACCTGGCGGTCAAGGTCGGCGACGGTCCCAACCAGGTGATTGAGTTCACCGATCCCGACTGCCCCTTCTGTCGTGAAAGCTCGGCCTTCTTTGCCGGTCGCGACGACTGTACCCGCTATGTCTTTCTGTTCCCGTTGACGCGGATCCACCCAAATGCCGAAGCCAAGGCCCGCTTCATCCTCAACTCTGAGGATCCGGAGACCGCCTACGAAGATGTCTTCAGTGGCAAATATGACGAGACCCCGGTTCCGGCCGTCACGGCCGACAACGGCCTGCTGGCGAAGCACCAGGCCCTCGCCAAAGAAATCGGCATCAACGGCACGCCGCAGTTCTGGATCAACGGCGAGCACGTGTCCGGCTTCCAGCCCGAGGAATTCGAGAAGCTGTTGAGCAACTAGGCGGCATGAAGAGAAACCACAACCAACGTCCCGAACTGCTGGCCCCGGCTGGCAGTCTGGAAGCCTTTTTTGCCGCCCTCGATGCCGGCGCCGACGCCGTCTATATCGGTTTGCAGGAGTTTTCCGCCCGGGCCAAGGCCAAAAACTTCGGCCTCAGCGACGTCGAGAAAATGACCTGGCTGCTGCAGGCCCAGGGGAAGAAGCTCTACGTCACCCTCAACACCCTGGTCAAGGAGGCTGAGCTGCCGCAGTTGATCGAGGTGCTGGCGGCGTTGGAGCGGATCGGCGTCGATGCCGTCATCATCCAGGACCTGGCGATCTGGAAGATCGCCCGCGAGTATTTCCCCGGTTTTGAGCTGCATGCCTCGACCCAGATGACCATCCACAACGCCGCGGGAGTGAAGATGCTCGAACGGCTCGGCTTTACCCGCGCCGTGCTCGCCCGTGAGCTGACCCTCGATGAGATCACCGCCATCCGGCGGCAGACGACCCTCGAACTGGAGCATTTCATCCACGGGGCGCTCTGTTTTTCCTTCAGCGGTCAGTGCTACTTCTCCTCCTTTCTCAGCGGCAAAAGCGGCAACCGCGGCCGCTGTGCCCAGCCCTGCCGGCGTAACCACAGTTACCGCCACGACAGTGGCTACTACTTCTCCCCTAACGACCTCTCGGCTATCGACCTGCTGCCGGAACTGACCCAGGCGGGGATCTGCAGCCTTAAAATTGAAGGGCGGATGAAGAGTGCCGAGTATGTGCATAACGTGGTCCGCGCCTACCGCCGCGTTCTTGATGCCGATAACCGCCAGCGCGCCGAGGTGCTCAAGGAGGCCAAGCAGCTGCTCAAGGAGAGCTTCGGGCGCCAGCCGACCAAGGGGTTTCTCGCCGGCGCCCAACCGGGGGACATGGCGATCTCGTCGCTCAAGGGGGCGACGGGGCGTTACCTCGGCGAGATCACCCGGGTCAACGGTGGGGAGATCAGCTTCAAGTCGAAAGATCCGCTGCACATCGGTGATCGTATCCGTGTCCAGCCGGCGACAGACAAAAGCGGCACCGCTTTTACCGTACGTGAGCTGTTCCTCAACCGGCGGCCGGTCGGCAAAGCCCCGGCCGGCAGTTTTGTCAGCGTCCCTTCGACCTTCATTAATCAGTTCAAGGTCGGCGACGGGGTGTTCATGGTCTCGTCCAAGGGGGCCTTCGCCATGAGCGATGCCGCCTGTCGGCGCAAACTCGCCAACGTCCGGCCTCCCGGTCGCCGGGTCGATCTGAGTGTCATCGTTACCCCCGTAGAGCTGGGCGTGAAGGCCCGGGTCGGTGGCATGGAGCACGAATTCAGCTATCCGTTGGAAACTTTTCCGGCGGAGAAGCAGGGGCTCGAAACGGAGATTCTGCGCCGCGCGCTTAACGCCCCGGCTTCCGGCCCCTTCACTCTCGGCCGTCTGGAGGCGGGAGAGTTGCCGCAGCTCGTCATTCCGCCGAGCCGGTTGAAACAGATCCGCCGCGAGCTGTACGCCGAACTGGAGCAACTGCCCGCGCCCGCGCCGCGCCAGGTCGCGGAAGAACGCAGGCAGGCGGCTCTCGCCGGACTGCTGCCCGAGAGCGGCAATCCGTCCCGTAAGCGCCAGGTCCGGGTGCTGCTACGCGACTCGCGCGATCAGCATATCCTCCAGGACCAGACCGTCGACGCTATCCTCATGCCGCTGACCGGGCAGAACCTGCAGTTCGCCAACAAGCTGGTGCGCCGCGCCGAACAGCTGATCTGGGATCTCCCCTTCGTGCTCTTCGACCGCGACTGGCAGGAGACGCGCACCAGCATCCGCCAACTGGTGCAGCTGGGGTTCCGCCATTTCCGCCTCAACAACCTGAGCCATTTTCCGCTCTTCGACAAGCTCAACGGCCTCACCCTCTACAGCAGCTTCCGGCTTTTCTGTCTCAACAGCCAGGCTGTTGCCGCCCTGGCCGAACTGGGGATCGCCGAAGCGGAACTCTACATTGAGGACGACCGCGCCAACCTGAGCGATATCCTGCGTCACCGGCTGCCGATCCCGAGCGCCATGACCGTCTACGCCAGCGTGCCGCTGCTGACCTCGCGGGTCAAAATCAAGAACGTCCGTGCCGACAACCCGGTGCGCTCCGATCGCGGCGATGCCTTTCGCGTTCAGCAACGTCAGGGGCTGACCTGGCTCAACAGCGAGACCGATTTCTCCTTTCTCGCCGAACTCGGAGAACTGGAGCAGCTCGGTTGCCACAACTTCATCCTCGACCTGGCGCACGTCGGCCCCTTCAGCCAGCGTGGCAAACAGGTGCTCGATGCCCTGCGTCGCGGCAGCGATCCTCCCGAGGTCAGCAAGTTCAATTACTACACCGGGCTGGAGTAAACATTGCCCCGCAGCTCAAACGTGACTATAGTGACGCGACGGTTTTCCCGCAGCGACAGCTGTGAATGGCTCTTCGACTAAACGACACGCGCAAAAGGACTCTCATGTTTCCGGCAAAATACCGCATTCACGCTTTCCTCATCGTCATCTCCCTGGTGATCATCATCTATCCACAGCTCTCCAAGAAACCGGACGAACAGCGGCTTGAAGCCTCGCGGATCGCGGTGGCGGCGTTTCTCGAACAGATCGACGCCGGCCAGTACGCGCAGAGCTGGGATACAGCCTCAGCCTACATGAAGAACGATATCCCGCGTGAACAGTGGATTGCCCAGCTTACCGAAACCCGGGAGCAGGTGGGCAAATTGGTTGAGCGCACGGAGGAGAAGCACCTCTATGCCAATAACCTGGAGGAGAAGAAGGGGGTGCCGGCCGGGGAATATTTTACCTTCATCTATTCGGCAAAGTACGAGAAGCGTGACGAGGTGCGGGAGACGGTGACTCTGATGTTCGAAAAGGACAAGGTCTGGCGCGTCGCCGGGTACTTCACCAAGTAATGTGACGGTTAACAGTTATCGGGCCGGCAGCGCAAGCTGCCGGTTTTTTTTGTCAAAAGCTATCGAAAATTCCTATCTTTGTTATCTTTGCATTCGATATTTCCAATTGGAAAAACGAACTTTCCTGAACTAATATCGCCAGTTATCAGTGGCGGTTACAGGCCGTGCTGGCGTCTGAAATGAACTTTGAATCAAAGGAGATGCTCATGAAGAAGGGAATTCTGTCTGTTGTTGTGCTCGGCTCTCTGTTGCTTTGTGCTACCTCCCTGTTTGCGGGTGAGCTGGAGCGTTTCAGCGGGCTGCAGGGGAAAATCGATATTGCCGGCGGCACGGCACATATCCCGGTGATGAACGATGCCGCACGGGCGATCATGACCGCCAACCCCGATATCGTCATTACCGTGGCTGGTGGCGGCTCCGGTGTCGGTGTCCAGAAGGTTGGGGAAGGGCTGGTTGAAATCGGCAACAGTGGCCGGTCGGTTAGTGCTGCCGAAATGGAGAAATATCCCACCCTGAAGTCGTTCGCCTTTGCTGTTGACGGCGTGACACCGGTTATCAATCCGTCTAACACTGTGAGCGGCTTGACCGCGGTCCAGATTCAGGACATTTTCGCCGGCAAGATCACCAACTGGAGCCAGGTCGGTGGTGCCGATGCAGAAATTCATATTTACAACCGCGATGAAGCCAGCGGGACCCGCTCGGTCTTCTGGAAGAAATGCCTGAACAAAATCGCCATTGTCGAAACCGCCAACGTGGTGCCGTCGAACGGGGCGATGAAGACCGCGGTCGCCAATGATCCCCAGGCGATCGGCTACACGAGTATCGGCCATGTTGATGCGAGCGTCAAAGCCGTGGTTCTGGATGGTGTTGCACCGACCCAGGAGAATGCCATCAATGGCAGCTATCCGGTTGTGCGTAAGCTCTACATGAACACCAACGGGGAGCCGGCGCCGCTGGTACAGGCGTTTATCGACTATGTCATGGGAGCGGACGGTGCCACGAGTATCGCCCAGCATGGCTTTATCCCGATAAAATAACGTTGGCGGATTCTTGCTGAACAGAAACTCTGGCAAAAGAGACTTCACGGCCGGCGGCCGGCTCACGAGCCCCGCCGGCCGGATTCATTTTCCGGGCGAACTCCTGCTGCGTAGCGCGGCGCTGTTTTCAGCGCTGATCATCTTTGCGCTCTTCGGTTTTCTCGCCTACTTCTCCCTGCCGCTGTTCATTGAAGGGCGCCTGGGGGAACTCTTTTCGTTGCACTGGCGTCCGTTTCAGGGGCAATTCGGTATTCTGCCGATGATCGTCGGCACCCTGCTGCTGGCGCTTTCCGCCCTGGCGCTTGCCTATCCTCTCGGATTGGGGATCTGCCTCTTCATTCACGGCCTCGGTCCGGCGCTGCTGGCCCGCCCCCTGCTGCTGTTGGTTCAGGGGATGACCGGCATCCCGACGGTCGTTTACGGCTTTGTCTCGGTCTTCCTGCTCGTTCCGCTGCTGCGCAACCTGTTTGCCCACGGTAGTGGTTTTTCCCTGCTGGCAGCGCTGCTGACCCTGGCGTTGCTGATCCTGCCGACGATTGTCCTGTTGATCCACAGTCAGCTTGGCCAGGTGGTTCCGGCCCTGCGCCTGACGGCGACGGCGCTGGGGATCGCGCGTGAGCGGGAGCTGCTTTACATCAGCCTGCCGGCCTCATCTTACGGCCTGCTGGCGGCGGCGATTCTCGGTTTCGGCCGCGCAGTCGGCGATACCCTGATCGCCCTGATGGTTGCCGGTAACGCCGCACGGATTCCCGACTCGGCCTTTGATTCGATCCGCACCCTGACCGCTCATATCGCCCTGGTTGTCTCGACCGACAGTCAGAGTACGACCTACCAGTCGCTGTTTGCCGGCGGGCTGATCCTGTTCCTGACTACGGCGGCTATCAACCTGCTGCTGCACCGGATCAAGAGTCGTGCCTGCCCCTCGGGAGACGGGTCATGAACCGGCTGGTCACACTGTTGATCCGCGGTTGGAGCTGGTTCTCGGTGCTGCTGTTCTGCAGCGCTCTCGCCAGCCTGCTCTGGTTTCTGCTCCGGCACGGCGTGCCGACCCTGGGGCTGGAACTGTTCTTCGGCGATGCTCCGGTCGGTAAGGCGATCCTCGGTCAGGTACGGGTCTGGGATGCTCTCTGGCCGGCCTGTGTCGGCACTCTGCTGCTTGTTCTGCTGGCGGCTCTGATGGCCCTGCCGCTGGGTATCGCCGCCGGAATTTACCTGGCTTGCTTCGCCGCCCCGCGTTTCAGACAGATCATGTCCCTTTCCGTCGAATTACTCGCCGGGACGCCGTCGATCATCATGGGACTGTTCGGTTTCGCCCTGATTTTATTCCTGCGCAAAACCTTTTTCCCCGCGGCCAATACATCGCTACTGCTCGCCGCCGGCTGCCTGGCACTACTGATCCTCCCCTACCTGATCTTCACCACCCGGGCGGCCCTGGACAGCCTCCCGGCGGGGTTGAAGATGATCGGTCCCGGACTCGGGCTGAGTCACCTCGAGACGGTCTTTCACATCCTGCTTCCGGCTGCCGGCCGAGGGATCATCGGGGGGGTGATCCTGGCTCTCGGCCGCGCTGCCGAGGACACGGCGGTCATCATGCTGACCGGCGTGATCGCCAATGCCGGGTTGCCACACGGCCTGCTCGGCAAGTTTGAAGCGCTCCCCTTCCGCATCTATTTTCTGGCCGCCGAATACCAGAGCCAGGCCCAGCTCGATTCGGCCTACGGTACGGCCCTGGTGTTGCTCTGTTTGACCGGGCTGCTCTATTGCAGCGCATTTCTTTTGCACAAGACCCTGGAGTGGCGATGGAACCGACAGTAACCGCCGACAAACCCTTCTGCCTGATTGCAGACCTGCATGTCGCTTTTCACGGCAGGCCCGTACTCAAGGCGATCGACCTGAGTCTCGACAGCGGGGGGATCACGGTCCTGCTCGGGCCTTCAGGTTCCGGCAAGACAACCCTGTTGCGCGCTCTGAACCGGCTGAATGAGGATTTTCCGGGACATCTCCGCAGTGGCAGGATTCAGCTGCGATTGGCGGGGGAGTTACAGGAGATCCATCAGCCGGAAATCTCCGTAACCGCGCTGCGCCGCCAGGTAGGGATGGTGTTTCAGACCCCGAACGTCCTGCCGACCAGTATTCAGCGTAACCTGCTGTTGCCGCTGAAGCTGGTGACCGATCTCGACCGTGAGGAGCGCGAAGCGCGGATCGAAGAGGTGCTGCGCGAGGTGCATTTGTGGTCGGAGGTCAAGGAGCGGCTGAAGGAGAGTGCGACGATCCTTTCCGGTGGTCAGCAGCAGCGCCTGTGCCTGGCCCGGACCCTGGCCCTCAAACCGCATTATCTGCTGCTCGACGAACCGACCGCATCCCTTGACTTCAAAACCTCGCGGGCGATCGAAGACCTGCTGCTGGAACTGCAGGAGAATTATCGCATCATTGCCGTTTCGCACAGCCTGCGCCAGGCGCGGAAAATCGCCGGGCGGATCATCGTCATGAAGGACGGCGAAATCGTGCATCAGCTCGATCGCGAGGGGATCGCCTGCCCGGAAACCCTGCCGCAGCTGCTCGAAGAGCTGTTCTGATCATCCCTTCCACCGGCCCGCAAAAGAGTCCCCCGAGACATCTTCCCGGCGACAATGTATAATGTTTCGGTTGTCTGACGATCGGCTGCTGTCGGTCGTGACCCCACCCGTTGCGGCTGCTGCCGTGACGGGGGTCTGTCAATCGTTCCCGGGAAAGCATGCCCCGGTGGAAAGGAAGAGCGATGAAGATTGTCCTGCTCGACGGACATACCCTGAACTCCGGAGATCTCGACTGGACACCGCTGAAACAGCTTGGTGTCTGTGCCATTTATCCGCGGACCGCGGCCGCAGAAGTGCTTGAGCGGGCGCAGGGTGCGGAGATTCTGCTGACCAACAAGGTCGTCCTCGATGGAGAGACCATCGCCGTCCTGCCGCAGCTGCGTTACATCGGCGTGCTGGCGACCGGCGTCAATGTCGTCGATCTCGATGCTGCACGGGCGCGCGACATCGTCGTTACCAACGTGCCCGGTTACAGTAGCGCGTCGGTCGCCCAGATGGTTTTCGCCCTGCTGCTGGAGCTGACCCTTCAGGTTGGCCATCACAGCCAGTTGGTGCGCAGCGGCGAATGGAGCCGCAATCCCGATTTCAGCCTGCGCGACCGGCCGCTGACCGAACTCGCGGGGAAGACCCTCGGGATCGTCGGCTACGGCAACATCGGCCGCCAGGTGGCGCAGATTGCCCGGGCCTTCGGGCTCAAGGTGCTGGTCAGTACCGCTCACCCCGAGAACTACCCGGATGAGCGCGACTGCAAATTTATCGACGTCGATACCCTCTTTTCCGAGGCCGATATCATCAGTCTCAACTGTCCGTTGACCGCCGCGACCCGCAATCTGGTCAATACCGCCCGCCTGGCGCGGGTGCGCCAGGGCGCACTATTGATCAATACCGGCCGCGGGCCGCTGATCGATGAAGAGGCGGTGGCCGAGGCGCTGGAAGATGAGTATCTCGGCGGCTATGCCGCAGATGTGATGGTGGCGGAACCGCCGGCCGAGGACAGCCCACTGCTTCAGGCGCCCAATTGCATCATCACTCCGCACATCGCCTGGGCGACGGTCGAGGCGCGCCAGCGCCTGCTCGATATCGTCATCGCGAATATCGCAGCCTTCCAGGCCGGGACGCCGCAGAACAGGGTCGCCTGATGGGGTGGCTGGAACTCTCCGCCACTCTCGAACGTCGCCAGCAGGAGTTCGACAGCCGCATTGCCCTCATCCTCAGGACGGCGGAACAGCGGCAGGTGGCGATCCACTGTCGTACCGGGTGCGGGCACTGTTGTACCATGGCCGTTAACTGCAGCTTTCCCGAAGCGGTCAGGATCGCCCATGTGCTGACTGCCGGGCAACGTCAAAATCTTGAGCGCGCACTCCCCCTGCTGATCCGCATCAGCCGGGAAGCACAGGATCTGAAAGATTTCCTGCGCCGCTTCCGCCGCGAACTCGGTTGCCCGTTTCTCGATTCGGAACAACGCTGTACCATCTATCCCGTACGCCCCTTCTCCTGCCGGGCACTGCTCTCTACCCGCCCCGGGGCCTGGTGCGGCGTCGATTTTTCTGAACTGCACCCTCTCGAGCGCCAGGCGTTTCTCAGCAGCCTCGATCGTGAACTGGTCAACTTCCCGACCCACTACCTCGCCCTGCCGCAGGAGATCGGCCAGGAGCTGGAGGTGACCACGCAGCTCGACATGCGCGATGCCTGCGGGGTGAGCCTGAGCGGCAGCATGATCTACCAGATCTGGCTTGAACTGGAGCATGGGCTGAGTGAGCAGCTGGTGAACAACAGCGTCGGCGCGCGGGACCTGCTGGTCCGAGAACAGCAGGAACATCCCTACCTGTTGCAGCTGGCGCCCTGACGCAAGCTGATGACTGAAGACTGGACACGTTTACCGATGAACCGACCGAAATCGACAATCCCGGTACTTTTCCTTCTCCTGCTGCTTCTGTTCCCCGGCCTGGTCATGGCGGGTCCGCCGCCGCAGCCCCGCAATATCATCCTGCTGATCGGCGACGGCATGGGCTTTGCTCAGGTCGCGGCAGCGGGGAGCTATCTCACCGGCAGCGCCGGTTCCCTCTCTTTCGAACAACTCCCCTACCATGGTGAAGTCAAAACCCTTGATGCCGATGGCAGGATCACCGATTCGGCGGCCGCCGGAACGGCCATGGCGACCGGGGTGAAGGTCTCCCGGGGGGTTGTCTCGCGCCGGATTCCCGGTGATGGCAGCGCGCTCCCGACCATCCTCGAACTGGCCGAGGAGGCCGGGTTGAGTAGCGGTCTGGTGACGACCACGACGATCTCCCACGCGACCCCGGCCGTGTTTGCCGCCCATGTGGTCAGTCGCACCGAGCAGTTGGCGATCAGCAATGCCTATCTGGCGGACAAATATCCGGAGGTGCTCATGGGGGGCGCCCTGCTGGTTCTGCCGCAGGTGGCGCGGAATGCCGGCTATCGGGTCGTCAAAAACGCAGAAGAGCTCGACGCGCTCGATACGGAGACGGAAAACAGAGTCTGGGGGCTGTTCGGGATGGGTTATCTGCCGTACGAGAGCGAGGGGGTTGCGCCTCTGCCCCATCTGTCGCAGATGACTGTGGCGGCGCTCAATATCCTCGATAACGATCCGGAGGGTTTCTTCCTCATGGTCGAAGGGGGGCGGATCGACCACGCTTGCCATGAAAAGGATATCGCCAAGGCGATTCACGAAACCGTTGAGTTTTCCAGGGCTGTTGAGGCTGTCATGAGTTGGGCGGCCGGACGTGACGATACGCTGATCCTTGTCACCGCCGATCATGAAACGGGCGGTCTTCAGCTTCAGGGTGTCGCGGGGCGGGGAGAGATGCCGACGGCAAAGTGGCAGACCTCGGAGCATACGGCGCAGAATGTTCCCGTTTACGCCTGGGGGTTCGGCGCCGCTGCGGTGACCGGGGTGCTCGACAACACCGATATCTTCCACATCATGCGGGCTGTCCTGCCCGCTTCCGGCGCTGAGGGGCGGGGCAGATAGCTATTTTCCTTCTTTTGTGAGTTCCCGAAACAGGCAATAATCGCTTGTATTCAGGATGGTGTGCCGTTTGTTTTACCTTGTTCGATGAGTGGGGGCGCAACTTTCGTCGGAGCATCTCGACTGTTCTCATCAACTTCAAACGTCGGGCTAACCCAGCAATAATTTTTTCAACTTACCCTCCAGGGGGAAACCTTCCTGATCGTGGCCAACGAAGGGGGGGCGCGTGACTACGACAGCTACAGCGATATCGACGTGCTTCACGCCTACGGTGCCCGCTCCTTCTCGATCTGCAGCGCCAGCGGCGAGCTGAGCTACGATTCCGGTTCCGACTTCGAGCGCCTGCTCGCCCTGGTCAACGCGGAGAACTTCAACTCAGACAACGAGGAGAATGACTCCTTCGATAACCGCAGCGATGACAAGGGGCCGGAGCCGGAAGGGTTGGCCGTCGGCACTGTCGGTGACAGTACCTACGCCTTCAGCGGTGACCCGGAGATCGACACCGCCGGTGACCTGACTCCCGAAGGGATGCTTTTCATCGCCGCCGCCGACAGCCCGACCCGCCGCCCGCTGCTCGTTGTCACCAACGAAGTCAGCGGCAGCACGACCATCTACGAGATCTTTCGTAACTGGAGCAACCGCTTCTGGTACGACAGGTAAGCATTGCTGAATCGTAGTTCAACGGCTGAACCGAAAAGCCCCCGGAAGCTGAGTTGCTTTCGGGGGCTTTGTTTTGATCGAAGTCAGGTCGGGAAGAATAGTGTCAGGACGAGAAGATCTCCTCGATACAGCGGTGCGGCTTCGCTTGCAGGAGGAGGTGCGGGCCGGGGATGGTCCGCACTGTGCTGCCCGTGAGCCTTGTCGCAAAGTCTTTTGCTGCCTGCTCGGGAACCAGCTTGTCGGACGCAGCCTGGAGATAGAGGCACGGGGTCTCGATCTGGTGTAACTTCGCGCGGCAGTCGATGTTGGTGAGGATTTGCAGTCGCCGGGCGAGAACCGCAGGAGTGACGCTGCGCACCGCGGCTCTGAACTCTTTGACTCGGTCTGGCGCGGCCTCATGGCCGAGACAGAAATGACGGATCAGTCGGTCGGGTATATTCCATCCAAACAGACGCTCAAGTGGCAGGGTGTTCAGCAGGCGCAGGAGTCCGGGGCGGGGGGAAGCGGCAAAGGTTGCCACGAAGATGGCTTTATCGACCGGAAACCCACCCGCCGCCAGGATGTCGATGGCAATTGGACCGGAGAAGGATTCTGCCAGCAGGGTAAAGGGGGTCGAAGTCGGCAGGCGCTTTTTGACATGCGCGACATGTTCAGCAAAGGAGAGCGGCTTGTCCGTCGGGTAGGAAATGACCTCGGCAGCACAGCCTGACGGAAGCGCTGCAAGCAACGGTGCGAACAACAGGCCGGTTCCATCCAGTCCGGGGAGCAGAAACAACCGCCGGTCGGTTGGAGCAGTCATCAGCCGATGTGCCTCTCGCCAAGCACCCGTACTTCGGTGTGACGGAAACAATCCGTGGTGTGGTCGTTGACCATGCCGGTCGCCTGCATGAAGGCGTAACAGATCGTCGAGCCGACAAAGTTGAATCCGCGTTTTTTCAGGTCGCGGCTTAATATGTCGGAGAGTTCCGTGCGGGGCGGGACTTCGTCAAGGGAGGCCCAAGTGTTCTGTATCGGTGTGCCGTTGACGAACCCCCAGAAGTAGGCGTCGAGTGAACCGAATTCCCGCTGGATTTCCAGCGCAGCGCGAGCATTCTGGATTGCCGAGGCGATTTTCAGCCGGTTACGGACGATCCCGGCATCGTCGAGCAGGCGGGCGGTGTCTGTATCCGTATAAGCTGCCACCCGGTCGATGGTGAACTGATCGAAGGCCTTGCGGTAGTTCTCGCGCTTCTTGAGGATGGTCAGCCAGCTCAACCCCGCCTGCGCACCTTCAAGGATGAGGAATTCGAACAGCAGACGGTCATCATGGACCGGGACACCCCATTCGGTGTCATGATAGGCGATGTAGAGCGGATCGTTGGTGCACCAGGCGCAGCGGGTTCGAGTTGTTTCGGACACGGGTCTCTCCAGTGGGTTCGGTTCAGGAGTTCACCACAGTCTGGGGGGATCACGGCTCCCGAAGTGGTGAGGGGAAAATAAGCTCTTCCGTATTAAACCCGGCAGCAGCTGCTTTTGCAACGAGTCCGGCGACAATCTCTGCATCGAGCGTCGGGGTTCGAGATAAAATCCACAGATAGGATTTATCGGGGCCGCAAACAAGGGCATGCTGATAGTCCTCCTGGTCAAGGTCAAAAATGATATAGGCGCCGTAAAAGGGACCGAAGAACGAGACTTTCAGGTAGCCCTGCTCTGCTCCGTTGACAAAATAGGCCCTGCCGGTCGCCTCTTTCCAGATCTGCTTAGTTTCGGAGTAACCACGATTCAGAACCCTCACCCCGCCATCCTCGCGCAAACTGTATTCCGCGGTCACCTGGCTGAGTCCGCGCTCAAAGGAGTGATCCAGGCGGGCGATTTCATACCAGCGGCCCAGGTAACGATCGAGGCTGAAATTTTCAACCGGCTTGATCCCTTCCGGGATGCCGACACAACCCGGTAACAACAGGGTTAAAAGCAGAGCAAACTTTTTAAGCATGGGTCTCTCCTAACGGGCGGTGCATTTTCTGGGTATTTGATCATTTCCGGCAATGTCTTGATTTAGTTTACTTTCTTAATTGTTGTAATGAAACAGGGCTGCTCTCTGGCGGAGAGTACCCGGTGTGTTGACACCCTCAGCATCTCTTATGTTGCTACAAGGCGGTTTAGGGTGGTTTCAGCACCGATAAATCTCAGAGAGTAGGAGGTGGGGTGGGGCATTTTGCCCCGTTGGGGCAAATTGTCCCCGATTTTAATTGTCTAACTAGCTGTTTTTACTAGAGGTGAATTTGGCACGCTGCCTGCAAATGTAATAGGCAACCCATAGTTGAGCTGGATGACCACCTCCTTACATTCAGCTCAACGCCGCACAACAGAATTCACCTGGCGTCTTGCTCAGCGCCGAGTGAATAAAAAATATTGAACGTTACCTCCTACGTTCGTTTTCGGGGAATCAGCAGGGTTCCCCTTTTTTTTGTCCAAAATTCGGCAGCCGGGGCGTTTTTCGCTTTTGGCTGCCGTTTCTCTTCACTCCTGCCCAACTCTTGTCACAATCTCAACGCAAACAAATCGCTATTCCACTTAACGTTTCGTTTTTTTCAACTCCTCGGCCAACTTCAGGTAGTTGTCCAGCCGCTCCTGATTGATTTCCCCCTGTTCAACGGCGGTGCGGACGGCGCAGCCGGGTTCGGTCTGGTGGCGGCAGTTGCTGAACTTGCAGGTGAGCGCGAGCTCTTCGATCTCGGCGAAGGATTCGGCGAGGTCTTCCTGCTCCCCCCAGAGGTGGAGTTCGCGCATGCCGGGGTTGTCCATCAGGATCGCGCCGCCGGCGAGGAGGAAGAGTTCGCGGTGGGTGGTGGTGTGGCGCCCCTTGCCGTCGCTCTCGCTGACGCTGCCGATCTTCTGGCGCTCTTCGCCGAGCAGGCCGTTGAGGATGGTCGATTTGCCGACCCCTGATGAGCCGAGCAGGGCGATGGTCTTCCCCTTTTTCAGGTAGGGGGTGAGCACGGCAAGGGTGTCGCGGTCGCGGGCCATGCACAGGTGGACGGGGCTGTTGCCGGCGATCTCTGCAACCTCTTGCTGGCAGGTTTCGGGATCGGCGCAGAGATCGGCCTTGTTGAGCAGGATGACGGCTTCGGCGCCGCTACCGCCGACCAGGGTGAGGTAGCGCTCGATGCGGCGCAGGTTATAGTCGCGGTCGAGGCCGCTGACGATGAAGACCAGGTCGACATTGGCGGCAATGACCTGCTGCTCGACGCGCTCGCGCCCCTTCCCCTTGCGCCGCCCCGGCAGGTTGCGCGAGAAGGAGCTGGTGCGTGGCAGCAGGGCGTGGATGAAGCCGCGCTCCCCCGGTTGCGGTTCGACCACGACCCAGTCGCCGACGACGGGCAGATCCTGGCGCCCGTCCGCCTTGTGGCGCATCTTGCCGGCGAAGCGCACGGTCAGCTCCCCCGCCTCCGACCAGACCCGGAAGTAGTTCTTCTCGCCGCGGATCACCCGCGCGGGGAGATACCCCGATTTTTTCCAGCTCTTGAAATGTCCGGCAAAAAAATCCGTCCAGCCCCAGTCCGCCAACGCCATGCTTTATCCTTTTTTCCGTTTCAGGGGAATGTTGAACAGCACCAGTCCGGCGGCGATCATCAGGATGCCGACCAGGTGATAGGTCTGAAAGCGTTCGCCGAGAAAGCCGACCGCCATCAGCGCCGCGAACAGTGGGATCAGGTTGATGTAGAGCCCGGCCCGGTTGGCGCCGATCTCCTGGATGCCGCGATTCCAGCACAGGTAGGCAAGGATCGACGGGCAGATGGCGACGTAAAGCAGGCTGAGGACGACCGGCTGTGAAAGAGTCAGTGGTGGGGTGCTCTGCGCCTCCCAGAGATAGAGCGGCAGGAGCAGGACGACGCCGACGGCGAAGGTCGCGGTCAAAAAGCTCAGGGGGTGAATGGCCGGGCGCTTGCGCAGCAGCACCGAGTAGGCGGCATAGAGAACGACCGCCAGCAGCATCAGCAGATCACCGACGGCGATCTTCATCGCCAGCAGGCGGTCGAGATCGCCATGAATGACGACATAGCCCGCGCCAGCCATACACAGGACGATGGCGAAGAGCTGGCGGGGGGCGATCCGGTCGCGGTAGAGGACGAAGCTCATCAAAACGATGACCGCCGGCATGACCGCCTGGGCCAGGGCGATGTTGATGACCGTGGTCGTATGCGCCGCGGTGTAAAGCAGGGTGTTGAAGGAGCCGATACCGAACAGCCCGAGCAGAAAGACGATGAGCCAGCTCCGGCGGATGGCTGGCCAGTCACGCAGAACCAGCCGCCAGGTGAAGGGAAGGAGAACGGCCAGGGCCAGGGTCCAGCGCCAGAAAGAGAGCGCGATTGCCGGGATCAGGTCGGCGACGGCGCGGGCGAGCACCGAGTTGCCGGCCCAGAAGATCGGCGGGAGCAGGAGTATCAGGTAGACCCAGCTGGTTTCTTTATCTTTCATCATTGATCCAGCACCGGTGCCAGGCGGGTGAGCAGAACAGGGACCGCGGTTTCGACGCGCAGAATCCGTTCCCCCAGGCTGACCGGGAGAAAGCCGTTATTTTGCAGCAGTTCCACCTCGTAGGGGATGAACCCCCCTTCCGGGCCGATGGCCAGGGTGGTCGCTCCCTGCGTGCCGCTGGGGCACGCCCTGTCCACGCCGGGGTGGGCGACGTAGGCTGTGGTGCCGCGGATCAACTCCGGTGTTTCATCTTCGACAAAAGGCTTGAAACGCGGCCGTAGTTCGACCCGCGGCAGCTGGGTGTCGCGCGCCTGTTCGAGGCCGAGGATCAGCTGTTCGTTGAACTGCTCCGGTTGCAGCAGCGGGCTGCTCCAGTAGCTTTTATCAACCCGGTAACTGTTGATCAAGTAGATATCCTTCACCCCCAGGGCGCTGACGGTCTGGAGGATCCGTTTGAGCATCTTCGGGCGCGGCAGGGCGAGCAGCAGAGTCAGCGGCAGGGGGGCGGGCGGTGGGGTGTCGAGTCGGACCTCGAGCTCCAGCTCATCCCCGCTGCTGCGCAGGATCGTCCCGTTGCCGCACAGGCCGTTGAGGCGGCCGACCCGCAGCTGGTCGCCGACCTCGGCGCGATGGACGGCGCGGATGTGCTCGCGGCGACGGTCGCGCAGGACGACGCGCTCGGCGCTGATAAAATCGGCGTCGTGAAGGAGAATCAGGTTCATGCGGTAAAGCGCAGGATAACGGCTGAGATGGTGGCGCTGAGCAGGCCGATGAGCAGGGTCCAGAGCCCGTTGCGGATCAGCCCGTACTTACGGGTCAGGCGGTAACGACCGAGATAGTAGATCTCATGGATATAGGCATCATACAGCTTCTGACGATCGGTAATCGCGGCCTGGAACTGGGTTTTGAACTCCTCTTCTGTCAGCTCGCTGAAGGAGCGGAAGTAGAAGAGGTTGGTGTGATCAGTTACGTGAAAGGGGGGGATAATGGCGAGAATCGAAAAGATGACCGCCATGATGCCGGAACCGGCCAGCAGCAGGGCGGTGATCAGGTCGAGCTTGTCGTACTGGGTCAGGGTGATGGTGATGACCAGCGAAGAGGCGGTCATGATCATCGAGGCCTTGGAGTCGGCCATCTTGTTGAGATCCATGTGCTTGGTCAGATTGGCCCGCAGGGCGTTGCTGGCCAGCAGCCGGGGGATCAGGGGCTCTTCGGGGGGGAGGTGTTCGCTCATGCGTGGGGCTCCGCCGGTGTCCCCGGTTGCCAGAGAATATCGGCCCGGCCGCAGTCGTTACTCAGGCGCGCCCAGACGAAGCAGAGATCGGAGAGGCGGTTGAGGTAGCCGAGGCACGAAGGGTTGATCGCCTCTTCGGTCATCAGGGCCACCAGCTCCCGTTCGCAGCGTCGGGTCACGGTCCGTGCCAGGTGGAGCACTGCCGCGGCTTTCGTGCCGCCGGGGAGGATGAAGCTCTCCGCGGGTTGCAGATGGGCACGGGCCTCTTCGAGCCACCCCTCAAGGCGTTCGATCTGGCTGCTGTCGAGCCGGGGGATGCGGTCGGCGAATTCGCTGTCGGGCGGTGTGGCCAGTTCGCTGCCGAGATTGAACAGCTCGTTCTGGATCAGGATGATCCGCTCCGCCAGCCCCTCCGGCAGCTGTTCACAGCGCACCAGGCCGAAGATCGAGTTGAGCTCATCGACGGTACCGTAGGTCTTGACCCGCTGGGTCGCCTTGGAAACACGGCTGCCATCGACCAGGCTGGTTTCCCCCTTGTCGCCGCCGCGGGTCATGATCTGGTCCAGTTTCGGCATCTTCGAAAACTCCTTCGATCTATGGGTACGGTTGAGCGCCGGTGATCGGCTGTTGATTATGACCGCATCAGTTTACCCGAATTCCCCGTGGATGGCCAACCGGGTGTGATTTGCATATTTGCAAAAAAATCGAGCGGCACGTTCAGGGGAGCGAAAAAAGCCCCATCCTGCTCTGTGATTTCTGCGGAAAAACTTATTTAAAACAGCATCTTAGATTTTAAAATAACGTTTTGTCAAAATTGCAAACCGGCTTCCCCATGCTCTTCTTCTCTTTGCAAAAGTGCGAAAAAACGCTGTTTTCTTTTGCTGTCCTGAAAATGCAAATTTCTTATCTAACTAGCTGTGATCATTGAACAAAAATTTTTTATTTTGGTTGGCATATGGCTTGCGATAAATGGCGGCAACAGTTTTTTACTGAGGAGAACGCCATGTCGATTTGCCCTTATTTTGATCAAGACAAAAAGTATTGTGACGTCGGGGAAGACTACATCTCTCCTTACGATGTCGTCGCGATGTCGCATCACTGTTCAGGGCGTTACCGGGAATGCGAACGGTTCGATGATCTGGTGGCGCGTTACCCCGAGGTTCTCGACAGCAGCGACCAGCCGGAAGGTCTGTCCGCTCGCCGTGCCCGCTATCGCTCGGCAGCCAGGGAGGTCCTTGGCAACATCGAGCGACCGGCAGGAGCCAACCGCGGCAGAGAGGCGGTTGCGCCGCACAGCAATGCCGAGCGCACTCCCATCAAGATCAAGTTCAGCAACAAATGGCCTTTGTCATATCGCTTAGATTACGTGAAGTCGAGTTTTCAATCCAATGCTACCAATGCTACCAATGCTACGAACAGAGAGGAGAAAGTTGTCATGAGTAAGGAAACTGTCAAGAACCGCGGCTGGCAAGTCGTGATTGCAGGTACCGGTATCAACCTCGCCCTGGGTGTTCTCTACGCCTACAGCATGCTCAAAGGTGAAATCGGGAAATTGTTCGAAGGTGCCGGCGACCCCTATGCCACGGCCTGTCTCGCGTTTGCCCTGTCGATGATCATCGGCGGCAAGATGCAGGACAAGGTTGGCCCGCGTCTCACCGCGATCGTCGGTGGCCTGATGGTTGGTGCCGGCTTCATCCTCTGTTCCCAGACCTCCAGCTACTGGGGCTGGATCCTCGGCTTCGGCGTCATGGCCGGCCTCGGCTTCGGTTTCGGCTACTCCGCCGCAACCCCGCCGGCACTCAAGTGGTTTTCCTCGGCCAAAACCGGCCTGATCGCCGGTATCGTTGTCGCCGGTTTCGGTATCGCTCCGGTTTACCTGGCGCCGGTCGCCAAGGGGCTGCTCGCCTCCTACGGTCTGCATCAGACCATGATGATCCTCGGCATCGCCTTTATCGTCATCGTTTGCGGCATGGCGCTGATGGTTGTCAATCCCCCGGCCGGTTATGTTCCTGCTGAAGCTCCGGCCAAAGGTGCCACCGCGGCCAAGAAGGTTGCCGTCGAAGACAAGACCCCCGGTCAAATGCTCAAAGATGGTCGCTTCTACGCCTGCTGGCTGACCTACTTCATCGGCGCCGGTGCCGGCCTGATGGTTATCGGCAGCATCGCCGGCCTCGCCAAGCAGAGCATGGGCGAGATGGCTTTCATCGCTGTCTGCGTCATGTCGGTCGGTAACGCTTCCGGCCGCGTCATCGCCGGTGTCCTCTCCGACAAGATCGGTCGCGCCGCGACCCTGACCATCATGCTGGTCTTCCAGGCCGCCCTGATGTTCGCTGCCATCCCGGTTGTTTCCGGCAACTCCAGCGCGGTCCTGGTCACCTTGCTCGCGACCTTCATCGGCTTCAATTACGGCACCAACCTGTCGCTCTTCCCCTCCTTTGCCAAGGACTACTGGGGCAGCGCCAACTACGGCCTGAACTACGGCATGCTCTTCTCCGCCTGGGGCGTCGGCGCCTTCGTTCTGGTCAAGCTCTCGGCCTTCCTGTCGGGCAAGTTCGGTGGCATGAGCACCTCCTTCGGCGTCGCCGGCGTAATGCTGTTGGTCGGTGCCATGATGGCTCTCTCCCTGCGCCCGAAAAAAGCTGCCGTACCGGCAACTGCAACCGAGCCGATCTACGCCGAAGAAGAAGACATGGTCCTGCAGCAAGCCAACGATTAATCCTTACCTGATTGTCATGCCCCGGCGGAATTCTTCCGCCGGGGCTCTTTAATTTCCGGAGCCGCCAAGATGACCGATACCACCTGTTCAGAAAGTCTGCCGAAGATGGGCCTGCTGGCCCTGGCCATCAGCCTCTCTGCCTACATCAGTTGTCAAGCCGGGCTGCTCGCCAAACCGACCTGTCTGATCGTCTTCATCCTGATTGTCAGCGGCAGCGTGCAGATCGTTTCTGCTCTGCGTTACCAGAACCAGGGGCGCACCCGGGCCGCCGGCACCTTCCTGCCGCTGGGGATCTTCTGGCTCTCGATCATCGGCTACCAGATTTTTCCACGGCTGGGAATCGGCCGTTTCCCGAGCTCCGTCGCCATCTTCTCTTACCTGAGCCTCTGGGCGCTGTTTGTCGCTATCCTCTTCCTGGCCAGCTTTCACCAGAACGTCGCCATCCTGTCGCTGTACGGCAGCATGATGATGAGCTTCATGGCCCTGGCCGCCGACCAACTGCGGCATGACGGAATCTTCCTGATCATTGGCTGTACCTGCGGTTTTGTCGCCGCGTTTTTCGCTTTCTATATCTGCCTGGCACAGTTTCTCGAAGAGCGCACGAGGCGTAAAGTCCTGCCGCTGGGGAAATGCCTCTGCCGGCCTGAGTAAAAAGTCGACCCGAGCGCTAAAAAAAGCTTCAACTGGCAAGCTGTTTATTGTAACGTTCTGTAAAACAGTGTTTGTGATTTTCCCAAAAGGTGTGGAAAGATGAACCTCGGACAACAGATGACATTCTTGGGACTGGCCGCCCTGGCATACTATGCGGTCATGCTTGGGACCGGCATGGTCGGCACCGAGGTCATGCCCCAGTTCGTCGTCTCCGCCGTTCTCTTCCTGTCGTCCGGGCGCATGATGCGCCGGGCGTCAGTCAAGAAGAACCGCGGTAAAGAGCAGGAAGAAGACGAAGATAAGCCGCGCAAGGAACCGAACTGGGAACTGCGTACCCAGATTCTCAACTGGGTCATGGCAACCCTGATCCTCTCGGTTCTCGGTCTCTGGGTCATGAAGCCGGTCGGCGTCTCCTTTATGGAGCTGCTCCCCTTCTGATCAAACAGATCGTCCAGGCAGTTGTATCCGTTTGCAAAACACACTGTTCTATTTTATCCAAAGTTATTTCAAAATTTCCCCGTCGCGGGATTTTTTTGTATCTGCATTTCGGCAAGCGTTTTCATCTGGCAAAAATCCCCCTTGTCGCCGCTTCCCCCCTCTTGTTCCTGCTTCAATAGCATCACTGTTTCGCTTGAGAGGGAAGCTGCATCCTGTTCCGCTGTTACGCATGGTGAAATCTGTTGGTAGTGGGGTTGCTGATCTCATTTTTTCTAACGGAAGCTATTTCACCCTTGAGACACTGCGGCACAGAGAACCTCTTTGGTTTGTCTCCCTCCTTTGACGGGGGAAAGTTGGATGGGTGCGGCTCACCCAGCATCTTATAATGGGGGAATTCCACGCTCGGGCTTTGAGCTACAGGGTTCTCCTGTCCCGGGTTATTGTTATAATGATGGCTGAAAGCAAACTTGAGAATGAATCCGCCAACCGGGACCTGGCTGTGGTCGGGTCAGAAGCTGATGAAAGGCTACGTGATATGACCGTATTAAAAATGAAAAAGATGAGGAAACTGCACGTACTGATGCTGATCGCCGTATGCCTGCTGGGACTGCCCGGCCTGATTTACGCGCAACAGAACAATCCGTTTGGAGCCCTGCTGGGCGGTAGTCGTGGCGTTGATCTGCAGCGTCTTACGGTAACCCAACTGGAGACCAGTCCCGACCGCCCCCGTGGAGATCGCCCGCTCACCTTCAAGGTGGTGGTCGACAACGATTCACGCCGTGATGTGCGTCTCGATCTCGCCGTCGTTGAAGGGGATCGGGTGATTGTTCAGGCCTACGATGTTTACCTGCGCCCCGGCAAGAACCGTGTCGAATTTCCCCAGGTCAACTTCCAGCAATCGCGCCGGGGGCAGGACTGCTTCACCATCCAGACCCTGATCGACCGCAGGTGGGTGCCGCTGAACATGCCCCGCCAGTTCTGCCTGGAATCCCATCGCGACCAGTGGATCGATCTTTCGGTCAAGGCGTTACGGATGAAGCCCGATCCGGTCAAGGTCGGTGAGAAAGTCAGCTTCAGCGTGACCATCAGCAACGATGGCCGCCGGCCGGTACGCGGTGTCATCCGCATTGAAGACAATGACCAGGTCGTGGCGCAGACGGCGCCGGTCGAGATCCCTCCCGGAGACAAGAGCTTCAAGGTCTCCGGTGGTCAGTACCGTTTCCAGCGTCTGGATAACTGCTTCACAGTCTCGGTCGACGTCAACCGCACCGCCCACCGTATCGATGCCTCTGAAGAATTCTGTGCCGAGCCGAGATCCTGGACGCTGAAAACGCGTAAGAAAGATCGGCGCTGATTGGAGCGAATGGTCGAATTCGGAGAGTCCCGTTCCGGGGTCGTTTTTTGAGCGAACATGGCAGAGCCCATCCTTTGTGGATGGGCTCTGTTTGTTTATGAGGGGTCGCGCTGACTATCAATCCGCCCGGGCGGTCAGTAGCTTGAGGGCCAGCCCGGTGAAGATGGTTCCGGCGATCCGGTTGAGCCACAGCTGGACACGTGGTGAGCGGTTGAGCCAGTCGCCGAGGGTGCCGGCAAGGAGGGCGATGGCGCTGAAGATCACCAGGGTGAGGACGATGAAAAAGGCGCCAAGCAGAAAAATCTGTGGGGCGATCGGGCCGTTCTCGGGAGCGGCAAACTGAGGGAGAAAGGCGAGAAAGAAGATCGACACCTTGGGGTTGGTGATGTTCATGAAAATGCCGCGACGATAAAGCTCGCCACTCGAACGCAGGGTCGAACGCGGTCCGTCCATGCTCCCGGCCGGTGCACGAAAGGCGCCCCAGGCGAGGTAGAGCAGGTAGAGGGCGCCGATCACCTTAAGCGCGGTGAAGGCGGCGGCCGAAGCCATCAGCAGTGCGGCGACGCCGAAGGCGACCGCGGCGGTGTGGACGATCAGCCCGCTGCACAAGCCGAGGGTGACCATCACCCCGGATCTCCGGCCGTAGAGGGCCGACTGGGTGAGCACGAAGATGTTGTCCGGTCCCGGAGCCAGGCAGAGCAGCGCCGAAGCGATGACAAAAGTGATAATCGATTCGATCGGGATCATGGTGGAGTTCCTGATAGCAACTTTCCAGCCCTTGTGGTGGGTTGAGAATAGTAATGCGTTAAATCGTGATCGTCCCTTCAAGGTAGAGCACTCCGCGTCCGGCCATCTCGACCCGCTCGCCATTGAGGCGGCAGAAGAGCTCGCCACCGCGTGCGGAAATCTGGCGGGCGTGGAGTTCCGTTTTGCCGAGGGCGGCGGCCCAGTAGGGGGTGAGGACGCAGTGGGCCGAGCCGGTCACCGGATCTTCCGGGATGCCGACCTGCGGGGCGAAGAAGCGCGAGACGAAATCGCAGCGTTCCCCCGGGGCGCTGACGATGATGCCGCGACAGTCGAGACGGCCGAGGGCCGCCATGTCGGGTTTCAGCTCCCGGACGCTCTGCTCATCGGCGACGATCACCAGCAGGTCTTCCCTGGAGCTGAATACCTGCTGTGGCTCAACTCCCAGGGCAGCAGCCAGCCCGGCGGGTGGCTCGGTCCGGGTTGCCGGCAGGGCCGGGAAGTCGAGGGTCAGTAGCTCCCCGGCGCGGGTAACGGTGAGCTCGCCACTGTACCGGGTCCGAAAGTTGATACTGTCGCCGCCCCAGCTCAGGCGGTTGAAAAGCACGAAGGCGCTCGCCAGGGTGGCATGGCCACAGAGGGTGACCTCGGTGGCCGGGGTGAACCAGCGCAACTCGATGGCATCTTTGGCCGGAACGAGGAAAGCTGTTTCGGAGAGATTGTTCTCCGCTGCGATCTGCTGCAGGACGGCGTCGTCGGGCCAGCTTTTCAGCGGGCAGACCGCCGCCGGGTTGCCGGAAAAGAGTTCGCTGGTAAAGGCATCGACCTGGTAAATGGAGAATTTCATCGGTGTCCCTCCGGGGATGATCAATTGTCGCGCGCATACGGACGCCGTCAAGAATACAGGAGAAAAGGCGATTTCTCCAGCACTTGATGCGCTGTCTGGTGTACGGCCGGCCCGAGGAGATGCTTGAGGCCAGGCGGGTGAAAATGCTATAGGTGGTGCCCTGTGTATTTTTATGTTGGTTGGAAAACTATTTAGATGAGGGAGATTTTATGAAAATGCGTCATCTGTTCCTGGCTCTTGCCGTGGCGGCCCTGCCCCTGTTTGCCGGTTCGCCGGTCGCGGCCTATGATCAACCGTCGGTGAATCTCGGATTCACCAGCTTTCTCGATGGCGGCCCGCCGGCCGGGCCGGGATTTTACGCGACGGAATACCTGCAGTATTACACGGCCGATAAGCTCGCCGACATGCCGATTCCGGACCCCGAGCTCGATGTCCTCGTCAGCCTTAACCAGCTGCTTTACCAGTCCGATCAGCCGCTCCTTCTCGGCGGCAAATGGGGTCTTGACGTCATTGTGCCGATCGTCTCCTTCGACAGCAACCCGCTGCCGGAAAACGGTGCCGGTCTCGGTGACATCGTTATCGGCCCCTACCTGCAGTGGGACCCGGTGATGGGGGAAAAGGGGCCGCTCTTCATGCAGCGGGTTGAGTTCCAGTTCATTCTGCCGACCGGACGTTACGATAACGACAAGGCGCTGAACCCGGGGAGCAATTACTTTTCGTTCAACCCCTACTGGGCGGCGACCCTGTTCCTCGGGCCCAAGCTGACCGCTTCCTGGCGCCTGCATTATCTGTGGAACGCCAAAAACGACGATCCCTTTGTCGGTTACGGTGCCGACGATCTCCAGGCGGGTCAGGCGGTTCACGGGAACTTCGCTATGGCCTATGAAGTCGTCCCCAAGATGCTGCGCCTCGGGGTAAACGGCTATTTCTTCAACCAGATCAGCAAATCGAAAATCGATGGGGACAAGGTGTCGGGCAAGGAGAAGGTTTTCGCCATCGGACCGGGCGCCCTGCTGAGTCTGTCGCAGGATACCCACATCTTCTTTAACGCCTACTTCGAATCGAGCGCCGAACAGCGTCCAGAGGGGGAACGCTATCTGCTTCGTCTCGTTCATCACTTTTGATGGCGGCGCAAAAACGTGCCAACTGCTGACCGGTATCCAACGATCAAGGGGCGTGCCTTAACGGGCACGCCCCTTTTTCATTTTTTGCGGTCGCTGATGAGGGTGGCGACGGGCGCGGCCTCAGGTTGTCGCCCGGTTGAGCGGTTCAAGCCCCTGCTCCACACGGGCAATGTTGGCGCACACGCCGCGGGCGATCCCGGCGATGGCGACGTCGGTGCAGCCGGCGCAGTGGGGGGTGGCGATGACGTTATAAGAAAAGACTGGGTCGTCCGGATCGGGCGGCTCGTCCCAGAAGACATCGAGCCCGGCCCCGGCGATCTGCCCCGTCGCCAGCGCCTCTTCCAGCGCGGCGCGGTCGATCAGTCCGCCGCGGGCAAGGTTGATGAGGAAGGCGCCCGGTTTCATTTGGGTGAAGGTGTCGTGGTCGAAGAGGTTCGCCGTGTCGCTGTTGACCGGCAGGGCGAGGACGACGTAATCCGATTGTTCCAGCAGTTCAGGGAGCTGCTCCGGGGTGCCGACCCAGTCGAGGTCGAGTTCTTTTTGTGCAGCTTCAGGTGCGTTCTGCTTCACTCCGATCAGACGCACGCCGAAAGGGCGCAGGCGGGCGATCAGCGCCCGGCCGATTCCGCCCAGACCGATGATGCCGACGGTCTTTCCGGAGAGCGCCAGCCCCTTCGGTTCCCCCATCGTCCGTTGCTGCAGCCCGGCGGCCATGCCGCTGATGTTGCGTGACAGGCCGATCATGAAGTAGATCCCCAGTTCGGCCACCGAATCGGCGTTGCCCGAAACATCGGTCGGCACATTCGCGACCATGATTCCCCGCGCATCCGCCGCCGCGATATCGACCCCTTCCAGTCCCGCTCCGCACTGCTGAATCAGCTGCAGCCGGTCGGCCGTTGCCAGCAGCTCCGCGGTGATCCGCCCCATGGTCGGGATGAGCACGTCGTAGCCCGCCAGCGAGTCAATCGCAAACGAGCCGTTGACGACATACTCATGCTGCGGCAGGTTTTTGCGCAGCTCATGCAGCATCCCGCCCCAGGCATTCTCCCCGGCCGCAAACAATATCTTCAAAACGTCCCTCCGTTTCGATTTCAGGTTGTCAGATCGATGTCGGAACCGATCTTGGCAAGGTAAAAGAAAGATTGGGGTTGGTCAAGCAATGGAGAGGGTGACGGAATAATCCAAGTCCGCTGCAGATGGGATCTGCTCAAATCCGACAAGGCATCCTTCACGCCTTCTCAAGACGCAAAGGTGCCAAGGAGGTCTTTGAGGCTTTAACTGTAAACCCAGAAAAAAAGGTTTTGGTTCTGACTCTCTTTGCGTCTCCGCGTGAGGCAAGGGTTTTGATTTTGGGTGCGGCGCCTGTTTTCTTGACGGTTCGGGGATATGGGTATAGTTTTTTCAGGGTATTTGCTGTGTAATTAACCAGTTGCACAGGAGCGGAAGTGAGGAGTAGGGGGATCAATATGAAAAATCTGGTTCTTTACGAAACTGAAAACGGACAGACGAAACTTGAAGTCCACTTACAAGAGGATACTCTCTGGCTGACCCAGGCACAGCTGGCGGAACTTTTTGACGTCAACGTGCCGGCAATTTCCAAACACGTTAGCAACATCATCAAGTCAGGCGAACTTGATCCAGATGCAACTATTTCCAAAATGGAAAAAGTTCAGTGGGAAGGGGATAGAAAGGTTCGCAGAAAACAAGTTTCTTATAATCTCGATATGATTATCTCGATAGGCTATCGAGTCAATTCTTCAAAAGCAACCCGATTTCGGATTTGGTCAACCCACGTGTTGCGTGACCACTTGGTGCAGGGCTATACCCTCAACGAGCAACGGCTGCATGAGGAGCAAGCTAAACTTCAGGAGATGAAGAGAGCCATCGACCTGCTTGCGCGAACCCTGGAGCAGCAGCAACTGGTTAAAGATGCCGGACAGGATGTGCTGCGGGTCATCACCGATTATGCCTACGCTCTGGCGACCCTCGACCGCTACGATCACGGAACTCTGGAAGTCGAAGCCACCAGCGGCCCGGCGTCTTTTGTGCTTGAATACGACGAGGCGATCAAGGTTGTGCTCTCCATGAAAGACGATTTTTCCGGTCTTTTCGGACAGGAGAAAGACCAAGGCTTCAAAAGCGCCCTGGGTGCCGTTTATCAGACCTTTGACGGTAAGGACGTTTACCCAAGTATCGAAGAAAAAGCCGCCAACCTGCTCTACTTCGTCGTCAAGAATCATGCCTTCACCGACGGCAACAAGCGCATCGCTGCCGCAATCTTCATCTTTTTTCTGGCGCGCAACGGCATTCTCTACCGGGAGGATGGCTCCAAGCGCCTGGCCGATAACCTGCTGGTCGCGCTGACCCTGCTGATTGCCGAGAGCAAGCCGGAGGAAAAGGATACTTTGGTCAAGGTTGTCGTTAATCTGATTAACCGGAATAATGGCTGATGAGTTACCGGGCGTGCGGTTTTTTATTGCTGAAATATGACGGATAACAGAGGGGGGCATGGCGGTGGGAAATACGAATTTACCTGAAGAAAACCTTCAAAGCATGATTTTCACCATGCGCGGCGTTCAGGTCATGATTGACAGGGATCTGGCTTCAATTTACCAGGTTGAAAGCAAACGTCTGAATGAACAGGTAAAAAGAAATATTGTCCGTTTTCCTGAGGCGTTTCGGTTCCAGCTCAATGATGTCGAGAAAGAGGAACTGGTCGCAAATTGCGACCGGTTCAAATCTTTGAAGCATTCTACAGTCAACCCTTATGCCTTCATCGAGCAGGGTGTCGCTATGCTCTTCGCGATACTGCGTAGTGAAACCGCCATCCGTTCCAGCATCCACATCATGGATGTCGCTTTTTTCAATTACCGTCGTCGCGTGCTGGCCCAACTGTTGTTGCGCCCCGATGAGACTGGATGAGTATTGTTATGATCCATCTTCATACCAGCAAAGTATTTACTGATGACCTGGCCAGCGCCGGCTGTATCCTTCCATCCGCCGCGACCGGAAACGCCTGGCATTGGTACGCGCACCGCATCACGCTGAAGCGGAAGAAGTGCATTATTGTCATGGAGGAGACCAGCCGTTACGCACTGATTTTTGTCGGGTTGAGGAAGCTTGACTTTGCCGGTTTCGACAAAGTGCTGCGTTCACGCATTGTCGCTGAAGCGAGCTGGTTATGCGACCTGCCACACCCCGGTCCCAACGAGCGACTGATTAAGGCAGTTCAGGGGAAATGTTTCCCTGTTGCCTGTTCGCAGGGCCTGGACCGCAGTGTTCAGGCGCACATCCGGCAAGTCGCCGATGAACTGGATTATCTGGTGCGCTACCGTTTCGAACGCCTGCCTGAATCAGCAGAAGAGGAGTTTGCCCTGGGGAACCTTGTCAATGACACGTTGCGCAAGCGCGGCGGCGACAAGGACTATTTCTATCCTCAGAAAAAATGGCGCGAATCGCTGTTGAGCCTGCTGACCTCACAGAACAATTCAAACGTGGTGAATCTGGCGGACTTTAGGAAGGGCCGGAAAGAAGGCCGATAAAATCGGCCGCTATCAATCCGCAACCGGTAAAGAAATCATATGATCTTCGGTGCAGATACTGTCTAATCGAATCTGTAAAGACTTCACGTCCGTTCGCTGTTCGCTCACTTGAGACGCAAAGACGCGAAGAAGCGTTTTAACCCAAAAAAAGATTTTGATTCTGCTTCTCTTTGCGCCTTTGCGTCTCCGCGTGAGGCAAGGGTTTTGATTTTGGGTGCGGCGCCTGTTTTCTTGACGGTTCGGGGATATGGGTATAGTTTTGTCGGAGTGTTTTTCAGTGTGATCAGCCAGTAGCACGGGAGAGGGATGTGAGGAGTCGGGGGCACATCATAGATTGAAAGTGAAGCCGCATTGTCCGGGGTGACCGGGCATGCGGTTTTTTGTTTTTTTGCGAAGATAGCAAATTCAGGGAAATTGGCACTGTCTCCCCCTATCGTATCCGGTTTTGAAAATGGAAGTCGTCAGAAAGGCCAGAGATGAACATTACGCCGGTAAATTTCGAGGATTACGACATCCGCAGGGTCTATGACGAAAAGACCGAAACCTGGTATTTCTCCGTCGTGGATATCATCCGGGCTCTGTTGCAGCAGCCTGATTTCCAGGCGGCCAGAAACTACTGGAAGGTATTGAAAATCAGGTTGAACAAGGAAGGCAGCGAGTCGGTTACAAAATGTAACCGACTGAAACTGGAAGCAGCTGACGGGGAAGGCAGAAAATAAATACGTCCGTACGCAGTTTCATGCGGATTATCCCCGTGCGTGCGGTTTTTTCATTGGAGAGGTTCAGGTGCCTAAAGGGAAGATATGGTCACGTGAAGAGTTGATGCTTGCGATGAATTTGTATTGCAAGTTGCCATTCGGCCAACTTCACCGTGGCAACCCGCTAATCATCGAAGTTGCCAACAAATTGGGAAGGACGCCGAGCAGCCTTTCGATGAAACTCTGCAATCTGGCATCCCTGGACCCGTACCACCAGGAGCGCGGCGTCAAAGGCTTACAGGGGGCAAGTCGGGCAGACCGGGCCGTATGGGAGGAATTTACGGCCAACTGGGAGGAGTGGGGTGTTGTCAGTGAAGAGCGGCTACAGCAACTTCTTTCGACAACACAGGCGGCTGAGCTACCAAAAACATCCATAGTTCGTACTCCAGTTTTGCGCGAGCCGACCGGACCGACAGAGAAGATAGTCTCCGTTAAAGCGCGTCTCGGGCAGTCATTTTTTCGCCAGAGTGTCCTTGCTTCATACAATGGCTGTTGCTGCGTCACCGGCAACCCGGTCCCTGAGTTGTTGGTGGCGAGCCACATCCTGCCATGGGGAAAATATCCTGAGCAGCGCCTCAATCCACGCAACGGGCTGTGCCTTGCCCAGACACAGGACGCGGCATTCGATCGGGGGCTCATCACGCTGGATGAAGATTGCCGTCTCGTGCTCAGCCCTTATCTGAGGGAGTTTTTTCCTAACGTGGCTTTGGCGTGCAATTTCCTCGATTATGAAGGGCGGCAAATTGCCATGCCGGATAAATTCCCGCCTGATGATGCGTTCATGCAGTTGCACCGGGAAGAAGTTTTTCAAGGGTAGGGCTTGTTTGATGAAAGAGAGTCTTCTCCCCCAGCGCCATGTATGCGGATTACCCCATAAGCCGGGAGTTGCTGCACTGGGAGTCCCAGGCCAACACCGCCTAGCATCACACCGACGGCCAGAACCTGATTCACCACCAGGAGCGGGGTTATACGGTGCTGGTCTTTGCCCGTGGGCAGAAGAAGCGGAACAATGTAACGGTGCTGTTCACCTACCTGGGGCCAGTGGATATGGTGAGCTATGAGAGCGAGCGGCCGATCAAGATGGTATGGCGGCTCAGGTATCCTATGCCGGTGGAGATGTTTGAGGATAATCGGCGGGGTGGGGGGTGAATAATTGTTGAAGGGGCGAAGTTAAAACGGTGAGCGAAGGCATAAACGCACCATTCAGGGAGCAATCTACGTGATGACGGATAATGGTCGCCCAATCAAAGCCATCCCAAATCCACGCGAGTTTATGCGTGCCCGCAACCCGGATCTTTTCTCAGACACGCGGACTGATGATGCTTTCCAGCTTCCGAAGGCGGTATTCGAATACCACCTTGATACCCTGACCAGTCGCAAACAAGAATACGAGTTTGAGCATTTTTGCCGGAAGTTGGCTGAAAAGGAGATCTGCCCCAATCTTCGTGTTCAGACCGGTCCAACGGGGGGCGGCGACAGCAAGGTTGATACGGAAACGTACCCAGTTGCTCAGGAGATCGCTGAGCGGTGGTGGATCGGTTCGCCAGCAGCCGGCGCCGAGCGGTGGGGGTTTGCGTTCAGTGCCAAGAAAGCCTGGAAACCGAAGGCCAAGGCTGATGTCGATAACATCCTCTCCACCGGTCGCGACTACAAACGCATCTACTTCTTTACCAATCAGTTTGTCAGCGATAAGGAGCGCTCAGCCAAGGAGGACGCGCTCTCCAGGTATGCAGGGATTCGCGTACACATCGTCGATCGCGCTTGGATTGTTGAGAAGGTCTACGAGGCTGGACATCTCGATCTTGCCATTGCCACCTTGGGTATTGAAGGGGCGCGCAGCGAGAAGATCAACTCCATTGGCCCGCTCGACATGGCGCGGCAAGCGGAACTGAAAGAGCTGGACCGGCTGGTCGCTGATCCATCCTGCTATGAGGGGGCGCGCTACCAACTGGTTGAGGATTGCCTGTATAGTGCAATCCTCGCGAGGGGGCTCGAGCGCCCCCGGAGCGAGGTGGAAAGCCGATTTGCCTTGGCGGAACGTCTGGCCCAGGATGTTCACTACCGCCAGCAGCTCTTGCGCATCTCCTACAACCGTGCTTGGACGACCTACTGGTGGTACGAGGATTTCACCGCGTTCAGCTGCTTTTACGACGAGGTCGAGCAGCGTGTTGTGGGATCCGACCAAGCCGGCGAGGTGGAACTTCTTTTCAACCTTTGGCAACTGTTGCCTCCGGCAGTCGCCACCGGACTAATCAGCGCACAGGATGCGAATATCGGTTTTCGTCGGCAACGCCTTGCCGAGAGGCTGGACCCCATCGCCGCCGATCAAGGTCGGCTGAACAATGCTTTGCAGGCACGGACTTGTCTTTCCTTCATGAAACTCTGGGACCTAGGTGGGCGATCCGATGCACTGGATTCGGTCTGGAGCGAGTTGTCTCAAATTGTCGATGAGGCCGCGAGGCTAGGCGCTTACCCACTGGAGCGGCTATCGAAAATCATTACCGAATTTGGGGGACACTTCGACAGCCCCGCTTTCGATTCCCTATACGAAAAGCTAGTGGATGCTGTTCTCCTGCTGCGTAGCGAAGGCGAAGCCGGTCAGGCCTACACCCAACGCGGCGTGCAGAAGCTGCAGCAAAAAAAGCCCTACGAGGCCATCCAGTGGCTTGGCCGGGCGGAAGAATTGTTGATCAAGGAGGAGTTTCGCGGCGAACTGGTGAGAGCACTGATTGCAGGCAGCTACGCTTATGAGCGCGTGGGTCTCCTATGGGCCGCCCGTAATAAAGCGTTGGCGGCCGTTGAGAGAACATTGGCGGTGTTCCAAGAAAAAGGGGGAATGATCCGACCAGCGCTGCGCACTCTGCAAAGGCTAGTTTGGATTGAACTACAGCTCGGGCGCATTCCCCACGTTCTGAGTGCGATGGACCTCGCCAGCCTGATCGCTTCACACTTGAAGCTATCCGAAGACCAAAAGGAGACGTACCGTGAAGAGCTGCATACACAGGAGATGGTTCTTGGCATCCACTTCCTGAATCTTCCCTTTGAGGCGCTACCGAGCGTAGCGCGGCTGCCGGATGCACTGGATCGGCTTGGGCTCGTAAATGCTAGAATGGCACTTCTTTTTGCTCTCGGTCACGAGCAGGCGTTACGCAACGAAGGGTGGATTCCCGCTAGCGAAGACGCGAATGCCGTCCAGACTTTTTTCGAGCAATGGCACGATCAGCCTGCGGCCAAGGACCTTCCTTCCCAGCCAGTGCTGGTCGATGGCGCCACCAGCCTGCTGAAGTCGACTATCCTCGGGGCGGAGTTTGTGTTTGAGACACCAAATAATGCCATTTCTTTTGGTGTTACCGAGTCCGTTCTTGGTGCACTGGAGGCATTTCTTGCCACGAGCGACGAAACGGATGTGCTGCCACATCGCGAGTGCATGATCCTCACCATCAGCGCGTCTAGCGAGTTAGCGAGCACCCCACAGCTCCTCTTCCCGGAGGAGAGTGGCCGAGCCAAAATCGTGCATTCGGCGGATTTAACTTTCAAGACGGCCACGGATCGGCATGATTATATGCAGTGGCTCCAAGAAAGCTTGGTCCAAATCCTAAGCCGGATGCTGATTATCAGGGATATCGAGCCTTGGATCGAGAAGCTCGCCGGCCAGGAGCGGGGATTCTCCCGTGCGTTGAGCCTCGGGGATGTCTTAACCCTAAACGACAATGTCTTTGGCGCTACCCCTCAGTTGAGCCTGTCCGATTGCTTGAAGCTCGAAGATAAGAGCTGGCCCATACTTCGGAAAGGGCCATGGAGGGTGGTTAAGCCCAATGATCCGGCCGAAACTAGTGACCTGCGCGACCCTCTAAAGTTTGGCTCTGGCCCGCCACCTACGCATCTGATGGACCGAACGGAGCAAAAACATACGGATCGCCGTATTCTGTCTCCAATCGACATCCCCCTTTGGGACCGAGCGAAGTGGCGAGCGACACTCTTTGCCTGGTTCCCAGGCGAGCTACCAATGCTGGCGCTTGCATTCGAGGATGGTAAGGCTGGCCAGGAGATCTTTCGGGCTTGGCGGGAGCGGTGGGGCAACGAAGACAAAGAGGATGCCCTTAGGTTGGCGATCATCAGGGGTTTGTCCAAGCAGAATCCAGCCGAATACGCGGTTGTTGTTGGGCCTAACGTATGTCATGTAAAGAGCCATGAGAACAAAACCTTCGTGACTGTATCGAGGATCAACCGCATGGAACCTACCAGCACAGCTAATCTGGACTCTTTCATTGCGGCGTACCAAAGAACCGGAGCCTTTCTTCTGGCGCCGGCGCATTTGGGCACGGGCGCACCGACTCCATTCATTCAACTCGCCATTGCCAAAAGTCATCTCCACATTCGTCATGCTTGGGAGATCGGCGAGAATGATCCGGACATGTCCGCACTCCATGATTATGATTGCCCAATCATTCCCGCAGACATCGAAGACCCACCCGTAATTAAGGCACTGGAGAGGATTAGAAACCTTCGGCGATAGTATTTCGGGACAGGTCCGGATTCCCATCATTGGATCAGATGGTTAGAGAGATTTTTTTAATCGAATGTTTGGAAGACTAGCGCTGGAGATTGAATGACCTCTCCTGAGACCTATATAAAGCACTTCACCCACCTAAACCGTGCCCCCGGCGCAACCTGGACCGAAGCCACCAAGCGCAAGGCCCCGCACAAGCCGATCCTCCTGCTGGCCGTCCTCGACCTCGTTCAGCGCGGTGTCATCACGACGCCGTTCATCGACGTCACCGCCGATCTGGTGGAGCTGAACGAACTGTTCAACCTTTACTGGCGGCGGGTGGTGCCGCTGGGGCAGACCAGCAGCATTGCCTTCCCCTTTTCCCGTCTCTCCCGCGAACCGTTCTGGGAAATGGTCCCCCAGCCGGGCAAAGCCATCACCGACGCGGTGATCAACAACACCTCCTCCGTCAGTTACCTGCGGAAGTACGCCCTGGGGGCGAAGCTGGACGACGGGCTATTCCGGGTCATGCAGAGCGGGGAGGGGCGGGAGGCACTGCGGGAAGCGCTGCTCCTCTCCTGCTTCTCAGCTGAGGCGGCGGTGCTGCTGCGGGAACAGTCGATCATCAACCGGGAGGTATTCGACTACAGCCGGGTGCTTGAGGAGCAAGTCCACCTGCCGCTGGTGAAGGAGATCGTCGAGGCGGACAACTACCGGCCGGCGGTGCGGGATCAGGCGTTCCGCAAGGTGGTAACCACGGCCTACGACCATCGCTGCGCCCTGTGCGGCATCCGCATCGTTACCCCGGACGGTCACACGGTGGTGGAGGCGGCCCATATTGTACCCTGGAGCAAGAGCCAGAACGATGATATCCGCAACGGCATGGCCCTCTGTCGCACCTGTCACTGGGGCTTTGACGAGGGGATGCTCGGTGTCAGCGACAACTACACTGTCATCACCTCCCGCGCCATGGGAACCGATCCGAACTTTCCGGGGTTGCTTTCAACCCTGTCCGGGCGGGGAATCATTCCACCGGTTGATCGGAATCTGTGGCCGGCTCCGGAATATTTAACCGAACACCGCCGAGAATGGCGGCTATAAAATCTTATTGTTTTGTAATCCTCTAGGAGCGGTCCATGTTTTCCACAAGCTTCCTAATTCTGCTGGCGCTCATTATCATTCCGATTCTTTTAGCGATGCTTTTAGTTGTGGTCATCTTCCGTAGGACTCGGCGAGGTCGCCGCTCACCTTTGTCAGGTAATTTGCTGCGTAGCCCCGGGGAATCACTAAGGATAGAAATCGATCAGATTTCTGAAAGGGCAAATGATTTTATCTTCATTGTCTTGCTCACCTGTCTCCCCCCGTTGGTGGTGGCATCAGTCCTGTCTTCGGTGCAGACCAACAAAGTGCCTGAATGGCAACTGATTCTGGATTTTCTTTTTTATCTCGCTCTACTTGCCCTAGTAATGCGGAGACTCTATCAGTTATTAAAGCTGCGTGCGAATCTCTATCTCGGGTTGGATGCAGAACTCGCTGTCGGTCAGGAGCTTAATCATTTGATGGCTTTTGGCTGCCGTGTTTTTCATGATTTCCCAGCAGAAAAATTCAATATTGATCATGTGGTTGTGGGACCGGCAGGGGTTTTTGCCGTTGAAACAAAAGGAAGGACTAAGCCGGACAAAGGGCGGGGGAGTGTGGATGCTACAGTTGTTTACGACGGACAGATTTTGCGTTTTCCCGACTGGCATGAACAGGAGCCGCTCGATCAGGCACGGAGGCAGGCTGACTGGTTACAAAAATGGTTGAGTAGCGCTGTTGGAACCACAATTCCTGTTCGGCCGGCGTTGGCAATCCCCGGCTGGTTCATTGAGAGGACCAAACCCGGAAATGTGCTGATCTTCAACGGTAAGAACCCGAATTTTCTCGCCAGGCCCCAAGGGCTAGCCGGAAGCATGACGACTGAATTACAACAACGTGTTGCTCATCAATTGGAACAGCGCTGCCGAGATGTTGCTCCGGTTGCTTTTCAGAAGAAGAGGGAGGGTGTTTCTTTTGGGAAAAGGTAGGTACAAAAAACGGGACGGATCTATTTAAATCCCGCTATGTTTCCTTACTTCCCCACATGCCGTCCGGGATCCTGCCGGCAGTGCAACACGCGGATAATTTCAACGGTGGATGAACGAAGCTGGTAAAAGATTATGTGACGTTCCACCGGCAGGCTGCGGACTTCGGGAAAAAGTTCAGCGCGTGCTGCCCCCATCTTCGGCTGCTCGGTCAGCAGCCACAAGCATTCCTCCAGCTGCGCAAGATAACGGGACGATTGCTCCTCTCCCCAGATCCCCAGACCATGGCGGTAAATTTCGTGCAGGTCGGCCAGCGCCGCCGGTGAAAAAAACAGGCGCCATCCGGCGCTCATCTGTCCTGATCCCGGATTGAGGCAAACAGGTTGTCCAGGTCGTTTCTGGATTCAACTGCCCGGCCCTGACCCTGCTGGAGCTGGCTCATTCCCGCTTGCAGCTGCTCGCGCAGGCGCGCCAGCTTGATCTCGTATATCCACTCTTCATGTGTTTCCATAAAGCGCAACGCCTCTCTGACCACTTCGCTGGCGTTATTATAAAGCCCGCTCTCGACCTTGGCTTTAATCCGCGATTCCAGTTCGGGTGTTAAAGAAATATGCATGGCGTCCTCCGCGGTCATCCGCTGAAACTGTTCAGGCGATAAGCGCAGGCTAGCACCCCTGTTCAAAGATTGTCAATCATTGGAAGCTTGCCGGCCGTGCTGATTGCCTGATATCGTTAAGGATAAGATCGGGCGACAGACTTCGGCATCTGGAAACCGTAAGAAATCGTCTGTGGCTGATAAAAGAACGATAGGGTATTGCCAGTGAGTCCCCTGACAGTGGAGGCCGTGACCATGGCGACATCAGTGACATCCGTCAAACTTGACGACGACCGGAAAGATCTAATTCAACAACTGGCCCGGCGACAGCATAGCGAAAGGGAAGAGGCGAAAGAGCAGTTTGCTCAAGAAGCTCTGTCGTCGTGGAACTCCTATAAACAAACCGGAAAGCATTTGACGGGGCAGGAAGCCCGGGAATGGCTGCGAAGCTGGGGCACAGACAACGAAGCCGATATCCCCGCATGCCACGACTAAAATAATGACCGAAAATGCCGCCGTGGGCCTGGAATGCTGTTGAACTTTTCGGCTGAATAAGATCGCGTGGCAACTCTGAAGACCAGCCGGAGCTGCATTTTCCGTATGTTTCCACTACGTCTTTCTTCCCCTTCTCTCGCCCGTCAATATCTCCCGAATTACCCCTGATAAACCTCATTCAGTAAGGTGAAGGCCTCGGTTGAAACCGAATAATTCTTGCATTATTCGCGATTCGCGAATAGCATACAGACATGAATCTCAAACCTCAAGATATCGTCATCCTGCTCAAACTCGTGGCCCTTGGTGGTGACAAGTGGTCGTACAACGCCCTTGCGTATGAATTGGCTATGAGTCCGTCTGAGGTGCATGCCGGGATCAAACGCAGCATTACCGCTGGTTTGTTTGATCAACAGCGCAATGCGCCGATCAAAAGTGCTCTGCATGAATTCCTGGTCCATGGCATCAGGTATGCCTTCCCGCCTGATCTGGGTGCCCTGACGCGGGGAATCCCGACTGGCTACGCCGCTCCACCCTTGAATGAAAAGATTGTTCAGACTTCCGATGCCCCCCCCCGTCTGGCCTTCTCCGGAAGGAAGTGTGAGGGGTTATGCCTTCTCTCCTTTGTATAAATCGGTTCCTCAGGCTGTCGCGAATGATCGGGAATTGTACGTACTGCTGGCTCTTGTTGATGCGATTCGAAACGGGCGGTCACGGGAACGCGCTTTGGCAATCGATGAATTGACTCAAAAGCTGGGGGTTGGCTGATGAGGCTTGTTGGCGAGGCAAACCTGGATATGATCCGGCAGGTTGCTTCTTGTTACTGAGAGCTTTATGGCAAAGCTTGCCGGGTCATTTGCCTGCTGATGCCGCGAGTCAGCAGAGACTTCCCATTCTGGAGAAACGAATGGGCGATATTGCAAACTTATACTGAATAGATCTGTTGGTTATCAGGCCATATCTTTTGTTGTGGACTTTGATTTTAGCTGGTCGTAGATGTGTGATTGCTGTTTCTGTTCTTGCACTATTGCTCCACGCAAAATTTCTTGAAAATCTTCTTCTAACCACAATTATCCGCCCCCCACTTCCTTGAAAAAATCGCAAGGTGCTATGCTGTTCCTATGTTGACAGACGAAGGGAGGTTCTCCATGCGTGGTTTGTTGCCGGGATTGTTGGGTGCTTTGATGGTTGCTTCGTCGGTGGTGGCGGGGCCGATCGATATGGGGGAGCCGTTTCCCAAAGTTGAGTTGCCGGCGCCGCTGGAGGCGCAGCAGCGGGAGTATCTGGGGCTGACGGACGATCAGCCGTTCACCCTGGATCAGGTTGCGGGGAAGGTGGTGCTGGTTGAGGTGATGAATGTGCTCTGCCCACACTGCGAGCGCCAGACCGGCCCTTACAACCAGCTGTACAAGATGATTGAAAGCGATCCGGCGATGCGTGGCAAGGTGAAGATGCTGGGCGTCGCCGTCGCCAACAGCGATGAGCAGATCGACGATTTCGCGTTGATCTACGGGGTGCGTTTTCCGATCGTCCCCGACCGCAGTTTCGCGCTGCACGAGGCGATCCGGGGTGGGCCGACCCCCTTTTCGATTTATGTCCTGCGCGACCAGCCGGGGGATGTCGGGGTGGTGGCCGGCACCCACCTGGGGGAAGATCGTGAGATGGATTCCCTCTTTGAGTATTTCGCCTATCTGCTGACAACCGATATGGCCGAGTTCGCCCTCCCCGAGTCGGAACTGCCGACAGTGGCGACAGCCCTCGTGCCGCCGCAGTCGGATGCTGAACTGGAAACTCTGGTGCGCTCGTCATTTGCGGCCCAGGGGGACGCCATGGAAGATTTCCGCCGGCTTGAGCTGGACAGCGGCCGCCATGTTTTCACGGCAAGCGTCGTTCGTGATGGTGAGCGGCAACCGCTCTTCGCCGAGATCACCAGCCGTTCGGCGATCTGCGATGTCTGCCATGATGTCCATTTCTTCTACGTCTTCGATCGTCAGGGGATGATCCTGGCCTTCGAGCCGCTGCACCTGACCAAGTACGGCAACGTCGAGTGGAACGAGGCGGAAGTCGCCGGTTTCGCCCGGCGGGTTCTCGGTCGGCCTCTGGTGGCCGGCTGGAATTTTGATCCCCAGACAGATGCGGTCAGCAGCGCGACCATGACCTCGGCGATCATCTTCAACAGCCTCGATCGGGGAGAGGAACTGCTGGAAGAGTTGCGGGAACAGGGGCGGCTCTAGCAGCCGGAAGGAGAGAATTTGCGTCGTGATTTGACGTCACGCAAGTTGCGGTATGGACACGGCCATCGTCCCTCGGGATGGTGGCCGTTTTTCTGGAAGTAGTTGCTCCGGCGGATAAATACCTAAGGCAGGTTCAATATCCTCATGTGCAACATCCGCAACCTGAAACAACAAGCCGTCTCGCGACCGTAATCGGAATTCAGATTTCGCGCAGAGTCGCGGAGGCACAGGGAAAGACAGAAGAAAGATCCAAGAGAATAGGCGGTCTAATGGTCAGTAACTCTATGGATTTGTTGGGAAATCAATACGTTCTCCCGCAGCGCCACTGCGCCTCAGCGGGATAAAGTAGATAGAATGTTCTGGTTATCCAGATAAGTTTTTCCGGAGCAGAGCAGATCGAGATAATTTCCAATCGCTCTCAAGAGTTTTCCCTGTTTAATCACCCGGGCAATGTTCTGTTGGTTCGTCCGCGTCCAGAACCTGGCGGATCGTGCGTGCCAGGGTAGCCAGATCGAGGGGTTTCATGCAGAAGGCGTCGATCCCCTGCAGGTGGGCATCCTCCGCGGTGATCTTGTTGCTGTAGCCGGTGCAGAGGATGGAGGGGATGCCGGGGCGGAGCTGCTGCAGTTCGCTGATCAGATCCCGGCCGCTGAGCTCGGGCATGGTCTGATCGGTGATGACCAGATCGAAGTCTTCGGGGCTGGCCTTGAAGAGTGTGAGGGCGACATGGCCGTTCTCGACGGCGGTAATCCGGTAGCCGAGTTCCTGCAGCAACTGCTCCCACATGGCCCGGATCAGGGGTTCGTCATCAACAAACAGCAGATGTTCGCTACCGTGCGGCAGGTTGGCGATCTCATCGGTTTCAGCCTTGTCCTCGCATGCAGCAGCGACGCGCGGGAAGTAGAGGGCGAAGGTCGCTCCCTGACCGGGCTGGCTCTCGACCTTGATCATCCCGTTATGCTGGTTGACGATGCCATGCACGGTGGAGAGCCCCATGCCGGTCCCTTCGCCGATCCCCTTGGTGGTGAAGAAGGGGTCGAAAATCTTTTTCATCGTCTCCGCGTCCATGCCGCAGCCGCTGTCCTGCACACACAGACAGGCGTAGTCTCCGGGCGCACAGTTGTACTGGGCGGGAATATCCTGCGCCGTTAACTGCCGGTGGTCGACCCTGATCTCCAGGCGCCCTTTTTCGTTCATCGCCTGCACGGCGTTGTTGCAGAGATTGAGCAGCACTTCCTGAATCTGGACCATGCTCCCATTAATAAAGAGTGGTTCCTGCGCCGTGCCTTCGTCATAGACCAGTTCCGTACTCGCCGGCAGGGCCGAGCGCAGCAGCTTGAGGGTTTCCTCTGTAATCCGGTCGAGCTGGATCACCTTCATCCCCTGCGTGCCCTGGCGGCTGTAGGTGAGGATCTGGGCGACCAGGTCGCGGGCGTTGAGCGAGGCGGTTCTGGCCTTGTCGATCAGTTCGAGCATTTTGTCCGGTTGTTCCCGTTTCAACTGGGCCAGCTCCAGACTGCCGAGGATGACGGCGAGGCTGTTGTTGAAGTTGTGGGCGATGCCGCCGGCCATCACGCCGATCCCTTCCATTTTAAACTTCTGGCGCAACTGTTCTTCAAGCTCGCGCTGGCGCGCTTCGACCTGTTTACGCCTCGAGATGTCGCGTACGTTCGAGAGAATGTATTTCTCCCCCTTGAGCTCGACGATCGAGGCACTGACTTCGACGGGAATGCGTTTCCCCGTCCGGGTGACGTGGATCGATTCGAGGAACATGCGGCCATCTTCTTCCAGCTTCCTTTTTGTCCCATCCTCGATGAGGGGCTGGAGGATCTCCGGGGCGACGATGTCGTGAGGCGTCAACTGAAGTAGTTCGTCGCGGGAATAGCCGTAAAAATCGACGGCGGCCTGGTTAACGTCGACCAGCTTTCCATAACGGTCCGGGGCAACCTTGTGGAGCAGGAGCACATCGAGCTGGTGGTTAACCACGGCACGATATTTTTCCTCGCTGTCGCGCAGAGTCTGCTCGATCCGTTTGCGTTCGGTGATATCACGGGTGATGGTCAGGATCAGCGGTTCCCCGCCGACCTCGACCAGGCGCGCAGACATCAGGCCATTGATGACGGTGCCATCCTTGGCCAGGAACCCGGCGTCCAGATTTTCAACGTAGCCCTGCTCTTTGAGCCCCCTGACCAGGGTTTCGCGATCCGCGGGGTCTTGCCAGATATTGAGCGCCAGCGCCGATTTGCCGATCACCTCCTCGGGGGTGTAGCCGGTCAGGCGCTGGAACCCTTCGTTGACGTTGACGTAGGTGCCGTCAGCAATCCGGGTCAGGTTGACGGCGTCCGGGCTGGTATGAAAGGCGATGCGAAAGCGTTCTTCACTGAGGCGCAGGGTGGCGAGAGCTTCCTGTAGTTCGCGGGTGCGCTCCTCAACGAGCTTGCGCAGCACAACCGGTTGGCGCTGCATCCGATAGAACATCCAGGTGCCGCCGAGGGTCAGCAGCAGCAGGGCGAAGCTCAAATAAACAAGCTCTCTATAGTGCTGGCTCCACCAGCCCGCGGCGGGCTTGAGCGCCAGGTGCCAGGTGGCGTTCGGAACCTTGATGGTGATCTGCGGTGCATCCTGAAGCGGTTCCGGGTGGTTGCCGGCAAAGATATGCTCGGCGCCCGTATCCGGGTGAATCCGACTGATATTCCAGAGATAGCCCTGCAGCGAGAGCTCTTCAATCGATGAGACACTGATCAACGTGGAAATGCGGATCAGGACGGTGGAGAAGCCCCAGAAGCGTTTTTCGTTGCCGGCGGTTGTGAAGATCGGCAGGCGGGCGGCAAGGCCGTAACCCCCCTGAAGCAGTTCGAATGGCCCGGCAACCGTCAGCTGTCCGGTCGCAATCGAATCAATGGCCTCTTTGTTACGATTACGGTCGGCCAGCAGGTTATGGCCGATGGCGGCTTCGTTCCCCACAAGCGGAGTGATATAGGAGACGATGCCGGCGGGGGCGTACTGCAGGGAGGAGACGGCGGGATTATGAACGA
>PKUG01000191.1 GCA_002869665.1 Desulfuromonas sp.
GGCCGTATGATTAGTGACCTGATCATCAAAAATTTTGCCATCATCGAATCCCTGCACATTTCTTTTGCTGCAGGGTTCAATGTTCTGACCGGGGAGACCGGGGCCGGAAAGTCGATTATCATCGATGCCGTGAACCTGTTGCTCGGTGGCCGCGCCCGTGGTGACATCATTCGTACCGGGGCCGAGGAGGCAACGGTCGAGGCAATCTTCAGCCTTGGTGCCGAGGGAGAGACCATGGCCCGGCTGGACGAGGCGGGGCTGGCGGATGGCGACGAACTGGTGGTGCGTCGTATCGTCTCCAGGAGCGGCAAGAACCGCGTCTTTATCAATGGTTCGCTGGTGCCGCTGGCACAACTGCGCGAACTGACAACTGGCCTGGTGAATATTTACGGCCAGCATGAGCATCAGAACCTGCAGCGTTCCGAAGCTCACCTGGAGCTTCTTGACCATTTCGCCGGGGCGCAGCCAGAGCTGGGCGCGTATCGTGAGCTCTATAGTGAGTTCGCGGAGCTGCGGCGCCAACTTGAGCGACTCGATCTTGCCGAACGGGAGCGGCAGCAGCGTGTCGACCTGCTCAGCTATCAACGTCAGGAGCTGGAACGAGTCCGTTTGCAGCCGGGGGAAGATGACGAACTGGAGCGTGAGCGGTCGTTGCTGGTGCATGGGGAAAAGCTGATGGCGGCCAGCGCCGGCGGCTATGAATCCCTCTATGCCGGGCAGCAGGCTGTCTGCGCGATGATCGCAGAAGTCGCGGCACGCCTGGAAGGGGTGCAGCGCTATGACGAGCAACTTGCGCCGCTGGTCGACCGCCTGAATGAACATCTTTACGGTCTGGAAGATATCGCCACGGAACTGCGTGCTTATTCGGAAAAGCTCGATTTCGAGCCGGAGCGCCAGGAACAGGTGGAAGAGCGTCTGGCCCTGCTGGCCGGTTTAAAACGGAAATACGCCCCCGACGTTACCGGTTTGCTCGCTTACCTGGAACGGATCACTGCCGAGCTTGAGGATTTGACCAACGTCGAGGGGCGCAGGGGGGAGTTAACCCGGTCGCTTGAGCGTTGTCATGCTCAACTGCTGCAGGCTGCCGAACGTCTCAGTCGGAAACGGGAAGCTGCTGCTGCTGAGCTCTCTGTTTGTGTCGAACGCGAACTGGCAGATCTGGCTATGCCGCGTGCCCGCTTCACTATGCATTTCGAGTCGCTGTTGGAAGCGTCGGCCAACGGAATGGAAACGGGAGAGTTCTACCTCGCGGCGAATCCGGGTGAAGCCGCACAGCCGCTGGCGAAGATCGCCTCGGGCGGTGAGCTTTCACGGATCATGCTGGCACTCAAACGCAGCGCCCCGGAGGGGGATGGCGTGCGGACCCTGATTTTTGACGAGGTCGATGCCGGGATCGGCGGAGAAGCGGCGACAGCTGTTGGTGAGAAGGTCGGTCGCCTGGGGGCTGATTTTCAGGTCCTGTGTGTGACTCACCTGCCCCAGGTCGCAGCCTTTGCCGATCACCATTACCAGGTCAGAAAGAACGAAGAGGGTGGCCGGACAACAACCGGTGTCGTTGTTCTGAATGCCGAGGACCGGGTTGCCGAGGTTGCCCGCATGCTGGGCGGGTTGCATGCCGGAAAGCAGTCGCAGGAACATGCCCGGGAGCTTATCGCCGCATCGAAGCGGCAGTTTTGAACAGCAGTGTTACGGAGGAAGTAATGGTTCGTCATGCGCGGATAGCCGATGTGCCGATTATTCATCAGTTGCTGATGGTTTATGCTCGCGAGGGGCAGTTGCTGGGGCGTTCCCTGGCGGATATCTACGCTGTTGTCCGAGATTTTTACGTCTACGAGGAGGATGGAAATATTCTCGGCGTCGGTGCCCTTTCCGTTTTCTGGAAGGATCTGGCTGAGGTCCGCTCCCTCGCCGTGGCTTCGGGGCAGCAGGGGAAGGGGATCGGTCGCCAGATCGTTGAGGAATGTCTCAAAGAAGCTCGCGAGATGGGGCTCGAAAGGGTTTTCTGTCTTACGTATAAGCCGGATTTCTTTCGTGCCCTCGGTTTTACGGAGATCGAGAAGTCGGAATTGCCGCAGAAAATCTGGCGTGACTGTATCAATTGTGTCCAGTTTCCTGACTGCGATGAGACCGCGCTGGCGATAAATTTATTGAGCCAGCCCTGATAATCGTGCTATTGAGTGTCATTGTTTTGTCCGGTGGCGAGGTTTGCTGGCCAGCCGCCGGGTTTGTTGCCGGATGAAAATCTCAGCCAGGGTTTCAGTTTTGTCCAAACGCTTTTCCATCATAGTCATTCCCGAGTCGGGCCAGGAAGCCCGGCGTTTCAGCCTGAAAAGCTGGTATTTCACTGCGCTCCTGTGTGGTTGTGGGCTGTTTGTGGGGCTGCTCTCCTTTCTCACCTACAGCTATGTCACCCGGACGCTTGATCTCAACGAGCTGGAACGACTGCGGGTCGCCAATAATCGCCAGAATCAGGATCTACTTCAATTGGCTGCTGATCTCGATGATGTGCGCATGGAGCTGAACGCCCTGGCCCAGACCGATGCCCGGGTACGCCAGTTGGCCGATCTGGATGAGGAGCCGGCGGAGCTGCCGATCGCGGTTGGCGGGGTGGCGGAAGAGAGCGGCGAACTGGTTGACGCTCTGCAGCGTGAAATCAATCAGCTGATGGTCGAGATCGAACAGCGCCGCCAGAGCCAGGAAGACGTCCGCAACCTGCTGAACGACCAGGTTTCTCTCAGTCGTGCAACCCCGAAAGGGTGGCCGACGAAAGGCTGGATGACCTCCTATTTCGGCATGCGCAAGTCACCTTTTACCGGTAACCGGGTGATGCATGACGGCCTGGATATTGCAGCGAATGTCGGTACCCCGGTTGTCGCCACTGCTGATGGTATCGTTGCCCGGGTCGAATACCAGGCCGGTTACGGCAAGACTGTTGTTATCGATCATGGCTATGGCTACCGGACGCTGTTCGGGCATAACTCGCGTATTCTCGTTAAACCGGGAGAGCGGGTGAAGCGGGGCGACCAGATCGCTCTGGTCGGCAATACCGGTCGGTCGACCGGTCCGCATGTGCATTATGAGCTGCGCCTCAACGGAGTGCCCATCGATCCGCGCAACACCCTGTAGTCTCCTGTCGGGCGGTCTGTTTACCGCTCCTGAATGACCCACTCTTGCCTGCGATTAATGCCGCCGATCTGTTCCGGATCCGGCGGTTTTTTCGTTTCCCCGTACCCCCTTGAGATCATTCTGGCCGCAAACTTTTATAAATCTGAAAAATCCCGATAATTTCAGTATTTTATCTGTTGTCTAAGGAATCCATTAGTGCTTGTGACAGGTTCTTTTGCTGTGCTACTATTTACGGCTATATGACTTTTTTTTATCTCTTTTCACATTCANACATTCACTTCCCGTGGCCTGATACGGGATCCCCGGAGTTTGGTTAAGCAAATGATACGTGGCCTGGTACAAAAAATCGTCGGCACCAAAAACGACCGTGATCTGAAACGGATGCAACCGGTGGTTGCCAAAATCAATTCTCTTGAATCTGAGTTTGCAGCTCTGAGCGATGAGCAGCTTAAAGGCAAGACCGCCGAGTTCCGCCAACGCCTGGCTGATGGTGAGACCCTTGATCAGTTGCTCCCCGAGGCATTTGCCGTGGTTCGTGAAGCGGCCAAACGGGTTCTCGGCATGCGCCATTTCGATGTTCAGTTGATCGGCGGGATGGTTCTCAATGCCGGGCGGATCGCCGAAATGAAAACGGGTGAAGGTAAAACCCTGATGGCGACCCTGCCGATTTACCTCAACGCCCTGAGCGGAAAAGGGGTGCATGTCGTTACCGTTAACGATTATCTGGCCCGCCGGGATGCAAACTGGATGGGGTCAGTCTACCGCTTTCTCGGGCTCAGTGTCGGCTGCGTCTTTCACGGGCTGAACGATGTCCAGCGCAAGGCAGCTTACGGCGCCGATGTCACTTATGGGACCAACAACGAATTCGGCTTCGATTATCTGCGCGACAACATGAAGTTCTCCCTGGAGGATTATGTTCAAAGGGATCTTCATTACGCGATTGTCGACGAGGTTGACTCGATCCTGATCGACGAAGCCCGGACACCGTTGATCATCTCCGGTCCGAGTGAGTCTTCAAGTGAGCTTTATTACCGGGTTGATCGGATCATTCCGCGCCTGCAGAAGGGGGAGATGACCGAAGCTCGTGATGGCAAAATGATCGGCCAGGCAACCAAGAGCTATACCGGTGAGTATACGGTTGACGAAAAGTCGAAATCGGCGGCGTTGACCGAGGAAGGTGTGGCCAAGGTCGAGAAATTGCTGGGGGTCGATAACCTTTACGAACCGCGCAACCTTGAACTGCTGCACCACGTGAATCAGGCGCTCAAGGCCCATGCCCTGTTCAAGCGGGATGTCGATTACGTTGTCAAGGATGGCGAAGTTCAGATTGTTGATGAGTTCACCGGACGCCTGATGCCGGGACGGCGTTGGAGCGACGGTTTGCATCAGGCGGTCGAAGCCAAGGAAAAGGTCAAGATCGCCAGCGAGAATCAGACCTTGGCGTCGATCACCTTTCAGAACTATTTCCGTATGTACGACAAGCTGGCCGGCATGACCGGTACGGCAGAGACGGAAGCGGCGGAATTCGGTGAGATTTACCACCTCGAGGTGACCGTCATTCCGACCAACCGGCCGATGGTGCGTGACGATAAAGCCGACCTGATCTACAAGACGGAAAAAGAGAAGTTTCATGCCGTCATCGAAGATATTGCCGAATCCCATGCCAAAGGGCAGCCGGTGCTGGTCGGTACCATCACCATCGACAAGTCGGAGTTGCTGTCCAACATGTTGAAAAAGCGGGGTGTTCCGCACTACGTTCTGAACGCCAAACAGCATGAGCGTGAGGCCTATATCGTTGCCCAGGCCGGGCGCAAGGGCGCCGTCACCATCGCGACCAACATGGCCGGCCGCGGGACGGACATCGTTCTCGGCGGCAACCCGGAGATGATGGCCCGCGCCGAGGCCGCATCGGCTCCGGACCCGGAGGCACGCTTCACCGAACTGTTTCCGGACTTCAAGCAGCGTTGCGAAGAGGAAAAACAGTTTGTGCTCGAGGCCGGCGGCCTTTATATCCTCGGTACCGAACGGCACGAGTCGCGGCGGATCGACAACCAGTTGCGTGGTCGTTCCGGTCGCCAGGGGGACCCCGGCCGCAGCCGTTTCTATCTCAGTCTTGAGGACGATCTGCTGCGCATCTTCGGTTCGCACCGGGTCGCCTTCGTTATGGACAAGCTGAAGCTGCCGGAAGGGGAGCCGATTGAGCACGGCATTATCAGCAAGGCGATCGAAAACGCCCAGAAGAAGGTCGAGGCGCACAACTTCGATATTCGTAAGCATCTGCTTGAATATGACGATGTCATGAATCGTCAGCGCGAGGTCATTTACGCTCAGCGCCGCGAGGTGCTGGGGGGCGAGGACCTGCTGGAGACCTACGAGAGTATTGTCTCCGAAAGCGTGGACGATATGGTTGCGACCTGCTGTCCGGAGAAAACCTCCGCGACGGAATGGGATTGGGAACAGCTGGCTAAAGATTTCTTCATGCAATTCAGTTTTGTCCCCGAGTACTCGGAAATCAAGCAGCCCAAGGTGAGACCGGCGGAAGTCGGCGAATGGCTCAGGGACCGGGCGCTGGAGCGGCTCAAAGAGAAGGAGCAGGAGTTTACCACCCCGATCATGCAGCAGTTGATGCGGGTTCTGCTGCTGCAGACCGTCGATGCCCAGTGGAAGGATCACCTGTTGTCGGTTGATCATCTGAAAGAGGGGATCGGTCTGCGCGGTTACGGTCAGAAGAATCCCAAGGAAGAATACAAGCGCGAGGCCTACAGCCTGTTTATGGAGATGATGGGGCGTGTACGCAGCTAAGTCACCCAACGCCTTTTCCGTATTCAGTTGGCCCGCGAAGAAGACGTCGACCGGATGGAAGAGGAGCAGCGTAAGCAGCAGGCCGCTCTTGGCCGCCTGGGCGGTGATCCTGAGGAAAAGGTGCCGGTCACGCGTGACGAGGACAAGGTCGGTCGTAATGACCTCTGCCCCTGCGGCAGCGGCAAAAAATACAAGAAATGTTGCGGCAAATAAACAGGTGACGAGACGTACGAATGGCAGATGAGCTGAAGAAGCCGGCGATACTCCTGGTTGACGATGTTCCGCTGGTCCTTGATCTGCTGGAGGATATTCTTGATATCATGGACTATCCGGTGGTGCGTGCAGAGTCGGGTGACGGGATTAATCTGATCCTCGATCAGCATGATATCGCTCTGGTTTTCTGTGATATTGCTCTGCCCGGGCTTAACGGGGTCGACCTGTTGCGGATGATCAAGCAGCATACGCCAGAAATTCAGGTCGTCATGATTTCCGGCAAGCAGGATTTTGAACTCGCGCGTGAAGTCCTGCGCGAACGTGCTTTCGATTACCTGGTGAAGCCTTTTACCCAGGAAGAGGTGCTGCGGGTCGCGCGTCAGGGGCTCGACACCTATTACCATACCATTCGTCAGAATCAGGCGCGCCAGGAAGCCCAGCGGCGCATGACCGATCTGATTCTGCTGCGCAAAATCGGCGAGACCGCAAGCTCCGGGAACGATCTCCAGGAACTGTTCGAGCAGATGATCGATTCGGTTGTCCAGTCCGCCGAGGTTGAAATTGCTTCACTGATGCTGCTTAAAGAGGATGGCCGGTTGCGCATCGTTTCATCCCACGGGCTGACGGACGAGATCATCGGCGCGACAAGTATCGCTCCGGGCGAAGGGGTCTCGGGACATGTCTTGATGACCGGAGAATCCGTGCTGGTCGCGGACATCAGTCAGGATTGCCGCTTCAGTGGCCATGACGGCTGGCAGAAGTACAAAAACCACTCGCTGCTCTCGGTGCCGATCCAGGTGCGTGATGAACTGGTCGGGGTCATTAACGTCAACAACAAGGTCTCGGGTGAGCCGTTCGATCTGGAAGATCAGAACCTGATGATGGCAATTGCCAACCAGGTTTCACTGGCGATGGAGAACTTCAAGCTGGTCAATAATCTGCGGCGTCAGACCCTGGCTCTTGAACACAGCAATGAAGAACTGGTCCGCCTGAACCGGGCGCGAACCCGCCTGGTCTGCAATCTGTCGCATGAGTTGAAAACTCCGCTGACCTCGATCATGGGGTATATCGATCTGTCGCTCGCCTTTTACGACAAGCTTTCGAGTGCCGAGCACAAGGAGAACCTCGATCTGGTTCGCAGCGAAGGGCGTCATCTGGAACGCCTGATCACCGGGATGTTGAGGCTTTTTTCCATCGAGTCGGAAAACGAGATCTGGCGCTGGAAGTCCTTCGGCGTCGCCTGGCCGATCGCTGATGCGCTGCAGCAGTATGATTCCAGGATCAAGGAACAGCAGCTTCAGGTTGAACTGGACATCTCAGACGACCTGCCGGAAATCTACAGTGACCAGGAAAAGTTCGGCATGGCGCTGAATGCACTGATTGATAATGCCGTTAAATTCAACTGTCACGGCGGTGTTCTGCGGATTCGCTCCGAGGAAAAAAACTGTGATGGCCAGCAGTATATTTATCTGCAGATTTTTAACGAGGGGAAGGCTGTCCCCCTGGACGCACATGAGGCAATTTTCAATTCTTTTACCCAGTTGGGCGATATCGATACGGAAAAGCCGCAAGGGGTGGGGATCGGCCTGGCGCTTGCCAAGGTTGTCGTGGAACGAATGAGGGGGAATATCTTTCTTGAGGATGTTGCCGGGGCAGGGACCTGTTTCGGCTTGCTGCTGCCGACCGAGCAGACTTACAACGAATTGAGGGTTGACGCGAATGATTGAAATCGATGCGCCAAGGGGGTTTCGCTTCGCCGGAATGGCAAGCGGAATCAAGAAAGCCGGAAAACCTGATCTGGCTTTGATCGTTTCCGATGGACCGGCGACCTGTGCCGGTGTTTATACCAAGAACAAGGTCGTTGCTGCTCCACTACGGATCACCCGGGAGAATCTGGCCGCCGGGAAATGCCAGGCAATTCTGGTTAACAGCGGCAACGCCAATGCCTGTACCGGCGCTGCCGGGATGCAGGCGGCGCGGGAGACGCTCGGGTTGGTTGCAGGAGAGCTGGGGCTGGCTCCCGAGTTGATTGCAATTTCATCGACCGGTGTCATTGGCCAGCAATTGCGCCTGGAACCGTTTAAGGTCGGGATTCCGCAACTGGCGGCAACGCTCTCAGCAACGGCTGCAGCGGCTGTTGCCGAAGCCATTCGGACAACGGACGCCTTTGCCAAGGTCGCTTCTGCCGAGGAATTCGGTGAGCCCGGCTACAAGGTTCTCGGTCTGGCTAAAGGTGCCGGGATGATCCATCCCAACATGGCAACCATGCTCTCTTTTGTCCTGACCGATGCCGATGTTGAAGCGGAGCTGCTTGACGCAGCCCTGCGGCGCGCGGTTGCCAAGAGCTTCAACTCTATCACTGTCGATGGTGACACCTCGACCAATGACATGGTTCTGGTTTTGGCTAATGGTCATTCGGGGGCAACGATTGCTGCCGGTACCGCTGAAGCCGAGGCCTTCTGCTGCCATCTGGATCGTGTTCTGCTCGATCTTGCCAAGATGATTGTCCGTGACGGTGAAGGGGCCAGCAAACTGGTGCAGATCAAGGTGGTTGGTGCTGCCGACGCGGACTCTGCACGCGTTGCCGCCCGCTCGGTCGCGACCTCTTCACTGGTCAAAACCGCTTTCTTCGGTGAAGACGCAAACTGGGGTCGGATTATTGCCGCCGTCGGTTATTCCGGTATCGAAGTTGATCAGGATCGTATCGATATCAGCTTCGATTCAGTTCCCGTCACGGTTAACGGCCTTTCGACCGGTGCCGAGAGAGAGGCTGAAGCGACCGAGGTTCTGAAGCGCGACGAATTCATTGTCACGATCAATCTCAATCAGGGCGAGGCCGAAGCCGATTACTATACCTCGGACCTCGGCTACGAATATGTCAGGATCAATGCTGACTACCGGACCTGATGAGCGTCTGTTGATGACCAATCCGGCACCCTTTATTGACCATACCCTGCTGGCTCCGACTGCCACGCGTGAGCAGATTGAATCTCTGTGCGAAGAAGCGGTCGAGTACGGCTTTGCCACGGTCTGTGTCCCTCCGGTTCATGTTCCTGTCGCGGTAAATAGCCTCTATGGTTCCGCGGTCGATGTCTGTAGCGTAGTCGGTTTCCCTTGTGGTTACAGTCTTCTCCGAACCAAGATTCAGGAGACAACCGATCTGATTGCCGCCGGTGCCGGTGAAATCGATATGGTCATCCAGATTGGCAACCTGCTCGTCGGCGAATTCGGACGAGTAGAAGATGAAATTGCCCAGGTGGTTCTTGCCGCGCAGGCCGTTCCCGTTAAGGTGATCATTGAATGCTGTTACCTGTCGGACGATCTCAAGTGCCAGGCCGCAGAACTGGTGATTCGGTCGGGGGCGGCGTACGTCAAGACATCGACCGGGTTCGGCCCGGGGGGCGCACGGCTTGAGGATGTCGAGCTGCTGGCTCACTATGTTTCCGGTCGGATCGGTGTCAAGGCCGCGGGGGGGATTCGTACCCTGCAAGATTGTCAATGCTTTCTGGCTGCCGGAGCGACACGTATCGGTAGCCGTTCCGGGGTGGCGATCTGTCGGGAATGGTTGTCCTCAACCTGATATGGGGTCGATGTTTAAGCGTATTATCATCATTGTCCTTGATGGCGTAGGTGTTGGCGCGCTGCCGGATGCGGCGACCTACGGAGATCGTGATGCTGCAACTCTGCAGCATGTTGCGATGACAGTCGGCGGCTTGCGGTTGCCGAATCTCGAACGCCTCGGTCTGGGGCGAATCGCCCCCATTCAAGGAGTCCGTGTGCTCGCCGATCCACGGGGGTGCTGGGGAAAGATGGCCGAAAGAAGCCCGGGCAAAGATTCCGTGACCGGCCATTGGGAACTGGCCGGAATCGTTTTGGATCAGCCGTTTGCCACCTATCCGGAAGGGTTTCCTGAAGAGATCATCTCTGCCTTTATTGTTGCTACCGGTTTGCGCCCTCTTGGCAATGTTGCTGCCAGCGGCACTGATATTCTGCGTCAACTCGGCGAGGAACACCTGAAAACGGGGCGGCCGATTGTGTATACCAGCAGCGATTCGGTTTTTCAGATCGCCGCCCACGAAGAGATTATCCCCCGTGAAGAACTCTATGCCATCTGTCGAAAGACGGAGAAGATTCTTCAGCCGTACAATGTTTGTCGTGTTATTGCCCGCCCGTTCAGTGGTGCCGGTGCCGCTGATTTCTTTCGCACCAATGGCCGCCATGATTTTTCCCTGAAACCGCCGCGCCCCAATCTGCTGCAGCTTCTGTCGGAGCACGGGGTGGAGACCTTCGGGGTTGGCAAGATTCACGATCTCTATGCTGGCGCAGGACTGAATGATTTCTTGCTGTCCAGCGGCAACCGCGATGGAATGGCCAAGATGCTTACGGTGCTTTCGCATGTCGAAAGTGGTTTAATCATGACTAATCTGGTTGATTTTGATATGCTCTATGGACATCGTCTTGATGCCCGGGGCTTTGCCGGCGCGCTGGAGGAATTTGACGCCTGGCTGCCGCGCCTGATCGAGACGCTGAGGCAGGATGATTTGCTGATCGTGACGGCTGACCATGGTTGTGACCCGACAACGCCGGGAACGGATCATACGCGTGAGTATATCCCGCTGCTGGTCACGACCAAAAAGGGGTTGGATGGAGTGGACTTGGGAACTCGCAAAAGTTTTGCCGATGTCGGAGCGAGTGTGGCTGAAAATTTTCGCCTGCATCTTGAGCATGGACAGAGTTTTCTTTCCTCTCTTTTGCTGAACTAAATGAAAACGTGACGGAACGGTTCTTGGGGGTCTTATGTTGAAAAATTTTCTGTTGGTCCTGTTGTTCGCAGGGGCTTGTACTGTGCAGGCTGCAGAGCTGCAAGTTGTTGAGTCAACAATAACGTCGACGATTGAAAATCAGCGGCCGCTCGATCATGTCGAAACTTATCCGGCCGATTACGGAAAGCTTTACTGCTTTACCAGGATTACGGGGGGGGAGGCGGGCTCATCCGTGACCCATGTCTGGTACTATCGTTCAAACGAGATGGCCCGGGTTGTTTTGCCTGTGGGGTCGTCAGATTGGAGGACCTATTCTTCAAAGCGTTTTCTGCCTCAGTGGGCGGGCGACTGGAAAGTTGTAATTCTCGATGATGACGAACATGAATTGGCGAGTGTGCCGTTTCGTCTGGAATAAACAAAAAAAGCGACCCCAACAGGT
>PKUG01000161.1 GCA_002869665.1 Desulfuromonas sp.
CAACCCCAGCACCAACTCCTACAAGCGTCTGGTCCCGGGCTTCGAAGCTCCGGTAAACCTCGCTTACTCCAACCGTAACCGTTCCGCTTCTCTGCGGATTCCGGTCACCAACAACGAAAAAGCCAAGCGTGTTGAGTACCGGACTCCTGATGCTTCCGCCAACGGCTACCTGGCCTTCGCTGCTCAGCTGATGGCAGGCCTCGACGGGATCGAGAACAAGATCGATCCGGGCCAGCCGCTTGACAAAGATATCTACGGACTCTCCCCGGAAGAACTGAAGGACATTCCTTCCGTTGCAACTTCGCTCGAGGATGCTCTGGATAACCTGGAGAAGGATCATGACTTCCTGCTCAAGGGCGATGTCTTCACCAAGGATGTCATTGAAATGTGGATCAGCTACAAGAAGGAAGCTGAAGTTGATGCCATTCGTATGCGTCCGGTTCCGCTCGAGTTCGCACTCTATTTCGACTGCTAAAGAACTCTTCCTTACGGAACAAAAAAGCCCCCGGTGCTTGCCGGGGGCTTTTTTTATACTCATTCTGTTCTTTGTCCGGACACCGTGCTGTTGTTGAGCAGTCAAGACGCCGTCAAAAAGGCGGATATAAAAGAGCCACCTCCGAAATGGAGGTGGCTCAATAAAAATCCGACGAGAGGATTTAGAATGTGAGGATAATCTGGGCTCTGATCAGGATGCGCTTTCTTCTTTGTAGAGATGAACATCCTGCTGCGGGAAGGGGATCGAAATTCCTTCGGCATCAAAGCGCAATTTGATGTTCTCCTGAAGATCGAATAAGACCGGCCAGTAGTCGCCGCTCTTGACCCAGGGGCGCACGGCAAAATTGACACTGCTGCTCCCCAGTTCAAGAACTCCGATTGTCGGCGCCGGATCGGGGAGAATCCTCTCTTCATTCTTAAGAATATCCTCGAGAACCGTACGGACCAGCTTGAGATCGTCTCCATATCCGACTCCGATGACCAGATCGACGCGGCGGGTGTCCTTGGCTGAATAGTTGACGATGGTTCCACCGATAATCTGGCCGTTAGGGACGATAATCTGCTTATTGTCTCCAGATCTCATCTTGGTGCTGAAGATCAGAATTTCCTCAATGATCCCCGAGACCCCCCCGGCTTCGACAAAATCACCGACTTTGAAGGGGCGAAAGAGTATCAGCATGACGCCGGCGGCGAAGTTGCTCAGGGTTCCCTGGAGCGACAGGCCGATGGCCAGACCGGCAGCAGCAAGGATGGCGGCAAAGGAGGTCGTCTCAATCCCGAGTTTGCCGAGCGCTGCGAGGATGACCAGAATCATCAGGGCGATGTAGACCAGGCTTTTGGTGAACTTGATCAGGGTTTCGTCTATTTTGCTCTTGGCCATCATCTTGGCCGTGAGGCCGGCAACTATGCGTGCAGCGATGCGGCCGACGATAAAGATGATGACTGCCCAGAGTAGCGGCAGGGCATAGGCCTGTACCAGTTCAACGACTTTGTCAGCGGAAACCGAGTCCATGCAAATCTCCTTGGTGTGGGTTATGAACGTTAAATGGCTCTTGCTGAAACGAATTCTTTAATTGTTTCGATATCTGCGACAATCGTTTCGACTTTCTTTTCTCGCTCGGCCAGATCGGCAAAGGCTTCTGGAATTTCAGGATCGCAGCCGATTGCATCTCGTACTGCAGCACCGAATTTTGCCGGGTGGGCTGTCGCGAGGCAGACGAGAGGTGTCGTCGAGCTACCGACCTGTTTGCCGACAGCAACGCCGACCGCGGTATGGGGGTCGAGAGTGTAACCGGTTTCCTGGTGGAATTCGCGGATGGTTGCGATGGTTTCGTTATCATCGATGAAGGCTGAGGCGAACTCTTCCTTGACCCGGGCGATCTGCGCGGGACTAAAGTTTATTTTTTTCTCATCAGCAAAACGATCCATGGTGGCACAGACCTGATCGGCATCCTGATCGAGCAGGTAATAGAGATAGCGCTCGAAATTGCTGGCGATCTGGATATCCATTGACGGTGAAAGGGTATGGTGTACGCCGGCAATGGAATAGTCCCCCTCGTTGATAAAACGACTGAGGATGTTGTTACTGTTGGTCGCCAGGATCAGGCGGCGGATCGGTAGCCCCATCCGTTTGGCAATGTAACCGGCGAATATGTCACCGAAGTTGCCCGTCGGAACCGAGACATCGATCTGGATGGCGCCGGTCTGTTTCTGAACCTGGTTCCAGGCCGAAAAGTAATACACAACCTGGGCCAGAACCCGTGCCCAGTTGATCGAGTTCACTGCGCCGAGGGCATGCTTCTCTTTGAACTCAAGATCATTGAAGATGGTTTTGACGATTGTCTGGGCGTCGTCGAAGGTTCCTTCGACTGCCAGGTTGAAGACGTTGTCGTCGGTAACCGTGGTCATCTGGAGTTCCTGGATCGGGGAAACGCGCCCCTTGGGGTGAAGGATGAAAATATTGATATTCTTTTTGCCGCGCACCCCGTAAATAGCGGCACTCCCTGTGTCGCCACTGGTCGCGCCGATGATATTCATCCGCCGACCACTTTTGAGCAGATAATACTCGAAGAGATTGCCGAGGAACTGCAGGGCGACATCTTTGAAGGCCAGGGTCGGACCGTGAAAGAGTTCGAGGATGAAAAGGCCATCCTGTTTTGTGATCGGGGTCACTTTTGGGTCGGCGAAGGTGCTGTAAGAGCGGTTGATGATGGAACGCAAATCTTCAGCAGGGATGTCTGTTGCGTATTTCGCCATGATGGCAAAGGCAAGTTCCGGATAGGAGAGATCCTTCAGGCTTTCCAGGTCTTCTGCTGTCAGGGTCGGGATTTCTTCAGGTAACAGCAGGCCGCCGTCATCTGCCAATCCCATCATGATCGCCTCACTGAAGCTGAGCCCTTTTACTTTGCCGCGGGTACTGCAGTATTTCATCGTTCAACTCTTTCTTGCTGAATGTAGGTAGAAAAAAGATTATGTACAATTTTGTAATATTACCAGCAAGGTATCGCCAAGGGAAGTTGAACATTTGCGTTGTGATAGAATAAAAAAACGGGAGCTGAAATGAATCAGCTCCCGTTTTTTTTTAATAGCTCAACCTGTTTGTTTATCCCATGTCTTCCTGGGCGTCGACGACTGCAACCGCAGCCATGTTGATGATATCAGCGACATCGTCACCACGCTGGAGAACGTGAACCGGTTTGGACATCCCCATCAGAATCGGTCCGACAGCGTCTGCACCACCGAGCTTGTTCAATAGTTTGTAACTGATGTTACCGGACTGCAGGTCGGGGAAGATGAAGACATTGGCATCCCCTTTAAGCATCGAGAAGGGGTATTGCTTGGCCGTCAACTCCGGATCGAGGGCAACATTGGCCTGGATTTCACCGTCGATCACCAGATCGGGGGCCTGTTGCTTGACCAGGGCCGTCGCTTTTTTGACCTTCTGGGTCAGTGGATGGTCCGTACTGCCGAAGTTGGAGAAGGAGAGCATGGCGACTTTTGGTTCAATGTCGAACTGACGCACCTTCTCGGCCGTCAGAATTGCGGTTTCGGCCAGTTCCTCTGCGGTTGGATCGATGGCGACGGTGGCATCGGCTATGAAGACGACCTTCTTCTTGAAGACCATCATGTACATCCCGTGAACTTTGGAGAGCTGACTATGCTTGCCGATGATCTCAAGGGCCGGTTTGATGGTTTCCGGGTAGTGGTGGTTGATACCGGAAAGCATGGCATCGGCGTCACCTTCACGTAGCATCAGGGCACCCAAATAGTTCAGGTTGCCCAGCAGGTTACGCTTGGCTCCAGAACGGGTCACTCCTTTGCGCTGGCGCAGGCCGAACATGACATCGACATAGTGCTCGTGATTTTCGCAGGTTTCCGGATCAATGATTTCGACATCACCCAGATCGATATTGAGGTCGGCCATTCTTTTCTTGATCAGCTTCTTGTCGCCGAGCAGGATCGGAGTGGCGATCCGTTCGCTGATCAGAATCTGGGCGGCGCGCAGGATCTTCTCTTCTTCACCTTCGGGGAAGACAATCCGTTTCGGGTTCGCCTTTGCCTTGTTGATCAGGCTGCGCATGACTTCCTTGGAACGGCTCTGGAGAGCCTCAAGGGATTCGAGGTATTTTTCCATGTCTTCGATCGGCTTGCGGGCAACGCCGGAGTCCATGGCCGCTTGGGCGACAGCCGGTGCGACATGAAGAAGAACGCGTGGATCAAAGGGCTTGGGGATGACATATTTACGGCCGAACTTGATTTCTTCACCGGAGTAGGCACGGCGGACGGAATCGGGAACATCGAGCTTGGCCAGGTCAGCCAGTGCTTTGACGGCCGCCAGTTTCATTTCATCGTTGATTGCTGTTGCGTGGGTATCGAGAGCGCCACGGAACAGGAAGGGAAAACAGAGAACGTTGTTGACCTGATTCTCGTAATCGGAACGACCGGTGCCGATGATAACGTCGCTACGCACGGCCTTGGCTTCCGGTGGAGTGATTTCAGGATCGGGGTTCGCCATGGCGAAAACGATCGGATCGGGAGCCATGGAGCGGAGCATGTCGGGGGTCAGGGCGCCTTTGGCGGAAACGCCGAAGAAGATGTCGGCACCGACCATGGCATCTTCCAGGGTTCTGGCATCGGTCTCTGCGGCGAGGCGTTCCTTGTATTCGTTCATCCCCTCGGTGCGGCCCTTGTAGATGACACCTTTGGTGTCGCAGAGAATGACGTTGTTTTTGTCGATTCCCATGGTGATTGCCAGGTTGGCGCAGGCTATACCGGCCGCGCCGGCACCATTGACGACCATTTTGACCTTTGTTACGTCCTTGCCGACGATTTCCAGAGCATTCAGCATGCCGGCTGCGGAGATGATCGCGGTCCCGTGCTGGTCATCGTGAAAGACCGGGATGTCCATGATCTCTTTGAGTTTTTCTTCAATGTAAAAGCACTCGGGTCCTTTTATATCCTCGAGGTTGATTCCGCCGAAAGTCGGCTCAAGCAGCTTGACCGTGCGGATGATTTCGTCAGAGTCCTTGGTATTCAATTCGATGTCAAAAACATCGACATCGGCGAAGCTCTTGAAGAGAACGCCTTTCCCCTCCATGACCGGTTTGCCGGCGAGGGCACCGATGTCACCGAGACCCAGAACAGCTGTGCCGTTGGAGACAACAGCAACCAGGTTTCCCTTGGCAGTATATTTATAGGCGTCATTCGGGTTTTTCTCGATTTCCAGGCAGGGCTCGGCAACGCCGGGGCTGTAGGCCAGGGAAAGCTCGCGACTGGTAGAGCAGGGTTTGGTAGTGATAACTTCGATTTTACCTTTGCGTCCCGAGCTGTGATAGTCGAGCGCGTCCTGACGCATTGACATAATGCTGTCTCCTCTTCGATAAATATGTTTGGGTGTGGTGAGGGAGTCTGTTTAGCCTCAGAGTCTTCTTTATGGTGCAGGGGTCCGGGTGTTTTGACTGTTATTGGGAATTATTTTGGCTAAAAAATTATAGCCGCGCTAAAATAATGTCAATATCAAAACGCCTTTTTATAATTTAAAGGTTAATTATTTTTAGAGTGCAATCCTGGTGCCATAATTTTAGTAATATTCAAAATAACAGAAATACAATATGTTAGAGATTTCTGTGTGTTATGTGATAATTAATGCGATCTGATTGTGGCGAATTTTGGTACGCATCGGCGAAAAATTGCCACATTGGATTGCTGTTTTTAGCTAACTCTATTATAACGCCCAAAATCAGCTTGTGTACTTCACCGGGGAATCCTTTACAAATTTGTTCTATTCCTGTTTTCAGAGGCTAATTGATCAAAAATGAATGAGCTACCCGGTTGGCGGTAACCGTCGGGCTGTGATAATTTGATCCGGCGTGTATAGCGTTACATTGACATATATGCGAGTCGATCTGGTGTGTTTAATTTGTATCAACAGGATTTTTTACTCTCATGATAAAAATCGGCGTCATCTCTGATACGCACATTCGTACGCTAGAAGACGGTAACCGGTTGGCTGAGCGTTTACTTCAGGGACCGTTTCGCGACGTTATGGCGATCCTCCACGCCGGTGACCATGTGCATCCGGAACTGGCTGAGTGTTTTGCGGTGCTCCCTTATTACGGGGTCTGCGGCAATATGGATAGTTTAAGCGGGGACTTGCCGACCCACAGGGTTCTTGAAATCGCCGGGAAAAAGATCGGCATGATCCATGGATGGGGAGCCCCGGATGGGCTTGAACGGCGGGTACTTGACTTCTTTGCTGGTGCAGACCTGGATGTGCTGGTATTCGGGCACAGTCATCGTCCGTTCTGCGAGCTTGTTGACGGAGTCCTGCTGCTGAATCCGGGAAGCCCGACCGATCGCCGCTTGGCCCCATTCCACAGCGTCGGTTTGCTCTATCTCTCCAAGACCGTCAGCGGAGAAATTATCCCTCTTGACTGAAGAACCGGCTCACCGGCTTTGCTCTAAGTGAACTTTTGTCCTGAAGGTTGACACATGATTGATATTTTTGAGCGCGGTGGCGCGCTGATGTATCCGATCCTCGTCTGTTCGATTATCGGCTGGGCGATTTTCATGGAGCGCATTCTGGCGTTTGTCAGGGTGCGGCGCGGCCTTGCTCCACTGTTGCGGCGAATAAATGAACTGCTTCAGGCTGATCAGGGCAAAGAGGCGGTCGACCTCTGTCGCGATTCGAATCAACCGCTGGCGAAAATCCTGTATGTTGTGTTGAAAAACCGTGGCTGCAGCCGCAGTCATCTGAAGGCTCTGGCGGAAGAGGTGGGAGAGCGTGAAGCCGTTGCCCTGCAGCGCTATCTCGGCCTGCTGGGGACGATTGCTAATGTAACTCCTTTGCTTGGCCTGCTCGGGACCGTTCTCGGGATGATCAAGGCCTTCAATGTGATTGCCACTGAAGGGATGGGGACCCCGGCGACACTTGGCGGCGGAATTTCCGAGGCCCTGATTACCACAGCGGCGGGTCTCGCTGTTGCCGTGCCGATGATCCTGCTGCATCGGTACATGACCAGCCGCTCCGACCGCCTGGTGCTGGATCTGGAAGAGGCGACCATGCAGATCGTCGATCTGGTCGAGGAATAGCTTATGGGGTTTCGTCGCCGGCAGCCGGAAGCGCCACGGGTCGATCTGACACCGATGATCGACGTCGTTTTTCTGCTGCTCATCTTTTTTATGATCTCGACAACCTTTATTGAACGACCGGGTCTGGATATCGATCTGCCGCAGGCTGGTAGTGACCAGATTCAGCATGGTAAGGAAGAACTGCAGGTGTACCTGGCACAAGACGGGACGATTTATCTGCAGCAGCAACTGGTGTCGCGGGAAGAGTTACTGGTCCGACTTGCGGCCTATGGTAAGGAACGGGCGCAGAAGATGACGTTTCTGCTGATGGCGGACAAGGATGCCCTGCACGGTGAGGTTATCGGGGTGATGGATGCGGCTAAACGGGCCGGTTTCGAGCGTCTGGCGATCGCGACAGACAAGGATGCGGATCAATAGCCCCGGCGAATTCCGGGTTAGCTGTCGGCCTGTGAAGTGTTTTTGATATCCACAAATCTCTGCGGGACTCGCACACCATCGGCCATTTCGCAATGTTCCCGTCCCGGACAGATCTGCGCGCTGCAGGGTTCGATATGGATGATGACGTTGGCACCGGGAATTTCCTTCTTGATCTTTCTCTCCAGGTCGTCGGTGAGTGTATGCGCCTCGGCGACCGTCATGTCTTTGCAGACCTCCAGGTGGAAATCCATAATCTTCATCGATCCGGCGCGGCGAGTCCGCAGNGCGAGTCCGCAGCCGGTGGTAGCCCGCTGTCGGTCCGGTGTAGCCGACGATCAGCTCGTGAATTTGTTCCTGAATCTCTTCAGGTAGCTGCCTGTCGAGGATTTCGTTCAGGCTGCGTCTGATCAACTGCATCGCTTCATGCAGGATGTAGGATGCAACCAGGATTGAGAGCGCGGAATCGAGCCAGTGGATATGGAACCAGCGAATGAACAGCAGGCCGGCCATCAGCCCCAGGTTGGTATAGATATCCATACGGAAATGGAGTGAATCGGCTTCAAGTGCCGACGAATCGGTCTGGCGTGCGACCCGGCTCAGGTAGCTGGCGATAAACCATGAAACAATGGCGCTGAAGGCGAGAACGCCGATTCCTTCGTTCAGATTGCCGATCTGCTTACCGGCAATCAGCCGGGTGACCGACTCATAGATGATCCAGGCACCAGAGGTGGTGATCACCAGAGCCTGAAAGAGGGTCGCCAGGGTTTCGAACTTGCCATGGCCGAAGGGGTGGCATTCGTCAGGGGGTTGCTCGGCGTGGCGGATGGCCATGAAGTTGACGCCCGACATGAGAATATCGAGCAATGAGTCGATTGCTGAAGCCATGACCGCCATGGAGCCGCTGAACAGGGCGACAATCAGCTTGATGACAGCAAGGCCAAACGCTCCACAGATCGAGAAGGTTGCGGCCCGCAGTTTTGGATTGGAAGATAGTAAGGGCACGGTGTCCGTCCTTAACGATTCGGGCAATCCCTGTTCCAGGTCAGATACTCGTTGTCTTTGAGTTCGTGAAAGCTGTCGATCCGGGCAGCATAATATTCCCGTTCTCCACAGGCTGCGGCAATCTCCGCGGCCTTTTTTTCACTGACCAGCCCCCTGGCAGCACTGAAAGTGTAAAATTCGCGAATTCCGTCAAGCAGGCCGGCGAGTTCTTCCATGTTCGCTTCGAGGGTACTGACGATATACCAGTTGCCGGCAAAACCTCTGACATGGTCAGCCTGAATCTTAAAGATGTTGGCGCGGCAGTGGTCGACGAGATAATCGCGCAGGAAATAATCGGCGCCGCTGGCGTTGGAACCGGCGAGTAGAGGTTCTTGCTGACGTTCTTCACGCAGGTATTTCAGGAAATGCTGAAGCAGCTCCCGGCACAATCCGTCGATCCTGATTTCGTCTTCAAGGGACCCCGGGGTGTAGTTCTCCGGCTGGTAAAGTGATGTGGCGTTGATGGTTGAATCCGGAGCTGTCATAGCTGTCCTTCGTGGCTAATAAATTCAGGATGTTCTGTATTCTGCAGAATTCTTAACACTGTCCCCGTGAATGGTCAAGGTGAGACATTTACTTAGCTCGGTCCCTTTGCTAGGATACTCGACCGCATTGATTGAAAAAATCCATCTTCTCCGCTACACACGGGCTTCTGCGCCGTGTCGGTTTCGGAGCGTTTGAACCGCCTGAAAGGCAGACTCTGGATAATAGCATGTCAACAGCCACGCCGCTGATGCGCCAATACCTGGAAATCAAGGCGAATTATCAGGACGCCGTCCTGTTTTTTCGTCTCGGTGATTTTTACGAGATGTTCATGGAAGACGCCCTGCTCGCGTCACGGGTCCTCGGCATCACTCTGACTTCACGCAACAAGGGGGACGAGAATGCCGTACCGCTGTGTGGCATCCCTTACCACAGCAGCCAGGGGTATATTGCCAAACTGATCAAGGCCGGTCACAAGGTTGCCATTTGCGAACAGGTTGAAGACCCTAAAACGGTCAAGGGGATTGTCAAACGAGAGGTTGTCCGTGTTGTGACCCCCGGCCTGGTGACCGATATGGACACCCTGGAGCCGAAGGAGAATAACTTTCTCGTCGGCATCACCCGCTACGATGATACTTACGGTATCGCCCATGTAGACATTACCACGGGTGAGTTCCGCGTCACCCAGCTCGAAACCCTGTCCCAACTCGAAAGTGAACTGGCCTCGCTGGCCCCGCGCGAAGTTCTTTTCGCCGGGGATGAGCAGGGGCAGACGCTCTGCAGACAATTGGAGCCCTTGCTTGCCAGTGCCAGCCGCGCAACCGTTCCCGAATGGATCTGCGAGCCGGAAACGGCAGCCGAGCAGTTGTGCCACTTCTTTAATATTGCCGGGCTTCAATCCTGCGGCTGTCAGGATCTCAATGCTGCGCAGACGGCAGCTGCCGCCGTGCTTCACTACCTGCAGCAAACCCAGATGGATGAGCTGCGGCATATCCGCTCGCTGCAGACCTATCATACCCGCAGTTACATGGTGCTCGATGAGTCAACACGCCGCAATCTGGAACTGACCGCGACACTGCATGACGGCAAGAAGCACGGTTCGCTGCTGGGGGTCCTCGACCGAACCGTGACGGCGATGGGGGGACGTACCCTGCGCCACTGGATCCACTATCCGCTCATCAGTCGCGAAGATATCCTGCGTCGTCAGGAAGCGGTTGCTGAACTGGTTGATGAAAGTCTCCTCCGTCTTGATCTGATCGAAGCCCTGGAAGGGGTCTATGACCTCGAGCGCCTCAACAGCAAGATCGCCATGGCCAGTGCCAATGCCAAGGATCTCGTCGCGCTACGGGCTTCGCTGGAAAAGCTGCCGCGCATTGACGATCTGCTCTCGACTTTTTCGTCCCCTTATCTGGCTGAATTACGTACATCACTCGATCTTTTGCCGGAACTGGTGGAACTTCTGGGACGCTCTATTGTCGATGACCCGCCGTTCGTATTGCGTGACGGCGGAATCATCCGTGAGGGGTACAATGCCGACCTGGACGAATTGCGGGTGATCAGTCGCGAAGGGAAAGGGTGGATTGCCGCCCTGGAACAGCAGGAGCGCGAGCGGACCGGGATTCCGTCACTCAAGGTTAAGTTCAACAAGGTGTTCGGCTATTTCATCGAGGTCACCCAACGTAACCTGGACCGGATCCCCGAGGACTACCAACGCAAACAGACCCTGGCGAATGCCGAGCGTTTTATCACTCCCGGGCTCAAGGAATACGAGGCCAAGGTGCTGGGCGCCGAAGAGCGCATGGTCGAACTGGAGTATGATCTCTTTCAACAGGTCCGGCAGCAGGCCGCGGCTGAAGGTCCGCGGATTCAGCGTAGCGCTACGGCTCTTGCGGCGCTCGATGCTCTGTTGGCGTTGGCTGATCTGGCCCATGAACGGAATTATGTTCGCCCCCAGGTGGATGATTCCGGGGTGATCAGTATCACCGGCGGTCGCCATCCCGTTGTTGAGCGGATGCCGCTTAAAGAAGCGTTCGTTCCTAACGATGTCGATCTCGATACCATAGCAAACCAGCTGCTGATTATTACCGGCCCTAACATGGCCGGTAAATCGACATTCATGCGCCAGGTTGCGTTGATCACGCTGATGGCTCAGCTTGGCAGCTTTGTGCCGGCCGATTCGGCACGCATCGGCGTTGTCGACCGCATCTTTACTCGGGTTGGTGCCAGTGATAATCTGGCAAGAGGTGAGTCGACCTTCATGGTCGAAATGAACGAGACGGCAAATATCCTGCGACATGCGACCAGCAGAAGCCTGATCGTGCTCGATGAGATTGGCCGCGGAACCTCGACGTTTGATGGTGTCAGTATCGCCTGGGCGGTTGCCGAGTATCTGCATGACAATGCAGCCGTTGCCGCCAAGACCCTGTTTGCGACTCATTACCATGAATTGACCGACCTGGCGCTGACCCGCGAGCGCGTCAGAAATTACAATGTCGCGGTCAAAGAGTGGAACGACCAGATCATCTTCCTGCGCAAGATCGTTGCTGGTGGCGCCAGTCGTTCCTACGGAATTCAGGTCGGTCGTCTGGCTGGGTTACCGGATTCGGTCATCCAACGGGCCAAAGAGATTCTTAAAAACCTTGAGGCGGGGGAGTATATCAAGTCAGGTCAGCCGCGCCTGGGGGAGAGCAAAGACAAACCCGAGCCGATCCCACAGAGCATCGCTCAGATGTCCCTGTTTGGTGATGCCGGGGACGGGGCGGTCAGGGAGCGTCTGGAGCAGGTGGATATCAGCCAACTGACACCGCTTGAAGCGCTTAATCTGCTAGACGAACTGAAAAAGATGCTGTGATTCCATGATCAGATATAGACCATTATTTCTTGTCACCATCCTTCTGTTCCTGACGTTCTGGAGCACTGCGGTCCTGGCCGAAAGTTATGCCGATCTGCGGGCCGACTATCAGGAACTCGTCCTTTCCAAAAAACTCCAGGGGCAGCGGGTTAATTGGGAAAAACTGCTCAGGCGTTTCGATCGATTCATCGCTTCCGGTCCACGAACCACTGAACTGGAGAAAGCGCTGTTTCTCCAGGCCCGGACCTGGGATGGACTCTCCCTGGTTTCCGGCAGCAGCAACGATGCACGCGCCGCCGTTGATCGCTATCTGTCTATGGCCGATGCGCATCCGGGCAGCAACCTGGCCGACGATGCCCTGTTTAATGCCGGGCAGGTCTGTGAAGATCGCCTGGATGCTGATGGTGAGGCCTATCGCTATTATGACCGCTTGGTGACGACCATGCCGAACGGCGACATGGTCCCCGATGCCCGCCGTCGCATCGAATCCTTGCCCGCTGTAGTCAAAGCGACGCCGGTGGTAACCCAGGCCCCTGCTGTTGATCCTGAACCACATCAGGAGATTGGTGATGCTCCACGCCTGGAGCGAATCCGGTTCTGGAGCGGGCCTGAATATACCCGGGTGGTTCTCGATCTGACGGCACCGGTCGTGGCCCAGCCACATTTCCTCAAAGGGGACAACCCCCGACTGTACTTCGACCTGCTATATACCCGGCCGGCCGCCGAGCTAGAGGATCTGGTACCGGTCCGTAATGGTCTGATCAAGCAGGTTCGCTCCAGTATGTTCGATGAACAGCGCCTGCGTGTTGTTCTCGACCTGAACCGTGTGGCAGAGTACAAGCTTGCCGTTCTTGAAAGTCCGAACCGTCTGGTTATCGACGTTGCCGGCTCTCCGGAACCTGTTGGACTGACAGCTGCACCTCCAACAGAGACGTCTTCGGCTTCGATTAGCGGCGATGATTCGATTGCCAATATCCTCGACGCTTCCGCTGAACGCCAACCGGTTCTGCATGTACCGCAGGATGCTGAAGATACCGGCATTCATCTGATCGTCGTTGATGCCGGTCATGGTGGCCATGATCCGGGGGCCATCGGGGTGAAGAAAACTCGTGAGAAAGATGTGACGCTGGAGCTGGCCAAGGAGGTGGCGAACAGCCTGCGGCGCAAGATGGGGGTCAAGGTGATGTTGACCCGTTCCGACGATCGTTTTCTGGAACTCCGCGAACGGACGGCCTACGCGAATCAGGTCGGTGCGGATCTGTTCATTTCCCTGCATGCAAATGCCAGTAAAAATCATGATGTTTACGGGCTTGAGACCTATTTCCTCAACTTATCCAAGAACAATCAGGCCGCCGAAGTCGCGGCCCGTGAAAACGGGACGTCACTGCAGGATGTCGGCAATCTCGAGGCGATCCTTTTCGATTTGATGGCTAATGCAAAAATCAACGAATCGAGCCGTCTCGCAGCAGTCGTCCAGCAATCGATGGTTGCGGGGTTACGCTCCCATTACAGTAAAATCAAGGACCTCGGTGTCAAGCAAGGCCCTTTCCATGTGTTGCTCGGGGCGGCTATGCCGTCCGTGCTCGTTGAGGCGGCCTTTATCAGCCACCCGCGTGAAGAGGACCGGTTGCTCTCCTCCGACTATCGGAAGCGGGTCGCCGATGCGATCACTCAGGGGGTCATGAACTATGCCGAGTCTGTCAATCCGGTTGTCAATCGTTAATCCCTTCAGGACAGGACATCCAAGATAATGGAATTGCCTTATAGCCGTCTGGAATCCCAGACCGATTACGAATCACTGCGCGACTTCATCACGACTAGCGCGGCTGAGTACCTTAACGACGAACATGAAAGAATTCAGCAGGTCAATCTGAATGGTGCCAGCGGCCAGACGGTCGTCGATGAGCTTTCAGCAATGTTTGATAACCTGAACCGCTTCCTCTATCAGGCAGCCTGCATCGGTCTTGATGAAAACGGTGTCGCGGGTTGCGCTCTGCTTGCGCTCGGCGGCTATGGCCGCGCCGAGATGAATCCCCGCTCCGATCTTGATCTGATGTTCTTCTATCTGCCGCAAGGGGAAGAAGCGGCAAAAACAATCTCCGACCGCATGCTCTACCAGTTGTGGGATCTCAAACTGGATGTTGGCTACAGTGTTCGTTCCGCCTCGGAATGCATCAAGCAGTCGATTGACAGTACGGTCAGAACTGCTCAGCTTGATGCTCGACTGCTGGTCGGCAAAGAAGAGGTTTTCGAGTCGTTCCAGCAGAAGGTGGGCAAATATGTTCTCAATCACGACACCCAGTCCTTCATCAATCAGAAGCTCAAAGAGAATGAGATCCGCGAGAAAAAATATGGTTCATCGGTCTACCTGCTCGAACCGAATATAAAAGAAGGTGAAGGAGGGTTGCGCGAACTGCAGACGGCTCTGTGGATAGCCAGGGTCAAGTTCAAGGCATCCGGGTTACGTGAACTGCTTTATAAGGGAGTGCTTTCTGAGAGCGAGATAGACGAATACCGGCAAGCTCAGAACTACCTGTGGAAGATACGAAATCATCTCCATTTTACAGCCCAGCGTAAAACAGACCAGTTGACGTTTGAACTTCAGCAACAGATCGCGCGGCAGCTGAAATTCAAGGACAG
>PKUG01000002.1 GCA_002869665.1 Desulfuromonas sp.
ATGTAAACCTCAATTGAACTGACTTCTAAGGGAGGGGGGGCTCCGTTTTCGCAGCTAGGCGGCAGGGGGCTGCCTGATACTTTCTCCTCAGTGCGTCAGTGGTGAACGCCCTGTCTCCGCCGCCTTGGGCGAGCGTCCTAATTTGCGATAGCGGTCCTGTCTCAATCTCAAAAGAAGACGCTTTTTCATTTCGAAATCTTTTTAAAATTAACAATAAAAATAATATGTTAGAAGAATATTTCGACGTCAATCCGGTTGGCACGCATATCGCAAATTACCTCTCCAGAAAACATTGGAAGGACAGCACGGCTGACGCACTGAATCATTAAGAGCCTTCTTGCCAGCAGTTGCGTAGCCACCCTGTCATTCCCTGAATCATCGACAACCGTTCACCACAGCGCGAAGGAGGAACCGACAGAAAACACCAAAGTCGTTAGGGTCACATGTTCTTATTCGAAGATGAAAGGATGGGTAATTCAGAATGAAAAAAGAATGGAAAACAGAAAATGAGGATGGCTCTTATACAGTGAGAACTTGCGGCTGGTCGCCCCCGGGAGACCACCCGGTAGGTTGCGGCATGAAGCTGACTGTAAAGGGCGGAAAACTGGTTGACGTTGAAGGCGATGAGGAGCACCCGATTACCAACGGGCGTCTCTGTGTCAGATGTCTGACTCTGCCAGAGTACGTTCACCACCCTTCGCGTATCACCACCCCGATGAAACGCGCTCCGGAAGATCGTGGTAAGAACAAGTGGACCAAGATCTCCTGGGACGAAGCTTGGGAAATCATTGTTCCCAAGATCAAAGAGTACAAAGCAACTCACGGTGCAGAATCGATTATCGTTTTCGGTGGTACCGGCCGCCAGGCGTGCCTCTACTACTACCCGCTCGGTTTCGCTTCGATCGGTACCCCGAACGTTTGTTACCCGCTGAGTGGTTGGTCCTGCTACGGTCCGCGCTGCGCGATCACCGACTACATCCTCGGTGCCGGTTATCCGGAAATAGACTATGCCGGTTCCTTCGAAGATCGTTACGACAGCCCTGAGTTCACGCTGCCAGAAGTTATCGTTGAATGGGGTAAAAACGCTCTGATGTCCAATCCGGACGGCTTCTTCGGCCACTCCCTGATTGACATGATGAAGCGCGGTACTCAGATCATCCACATCGACCCGCGGATGACCTGGCTCGGTACCCGTGCCGAAGAGGTTTGCCAGCTGCGTCCGGGTACCGACTCGGCTCTGGCTCTGGGCTTCCTGAACGTTATCATCAACGAAGAGCTGTACGATGCAGACTTTGTTGAAAACTGGACCTACGGTTTCGAGGAGCTCAAAGAGCGCGTCCAGGAATATCCGCCGGAAAAAGTCGCCGACATCAGCTGGGTTCCCGCCGATCAGATCAAGCGTGTTGCTCGCCGTATCGCGACCGCCAAGCCCTGTTCGATCCAATGGGGTCTGGCTACCGACGAGAACCCGAACGGTGTTCAGATGGGCCATGCGATTCTGTCGCTCATGGCAATCACCGGTAACCTCGACGTTCCGGGCGGCGTTACCATCGGTCCCCCGGCTGCCCTGCTCGGTAAGTGGCGGGTTGAAACCCGTCGTAACCTCTCCGATGAACTGTGGGACAAGCGGATCGGCGCCAAGGAATGGCCGGCACTCAGTACCGCTCTGGCCACCACCCACCCGGACGAGACTCTCGACACTCTCGAAAGCGGCAAGCCGTATCGTCTGCGCATGGGTTGGTTCAACAGTAGTAACTTCATCACCCCGACCTGTGCCGTTCAGTGCGACCGTTGGTATCACGCACTGAAGTCGCTCGAGTTCAACGTCGTTCAGGATACCTTCATGACTCCGACGGCTATGGCCTTCGGCGATGTCTTCCTGCCGCTGCCGACCTTCGCAGAGCATGATGGTGTTGTTATCACTCACTTCGGTCGTAACTCCGTCTGCCTCGGCCCGATCAACGAAGCCCTGCGCGTCGGCGATACCCGCTCCGACATCGAAGTCTGTATCGAGCTCGGTAAGCAGCTGCATCCCGACATGTGGCCCTACGAGAGTGTCGAAGACTTCTTCACCCAACAGCTCGAGCCTGAGCTGGGCGTCGACTTCAACGGTCTGCGCGAGATGGGTGTCTACCAGCCGGCCTACACCTACAAGAAGTACGAAAAAGGTCTGCTGCGTGGCGACGGCGAGCCCGGTTTCAACACCGTTACCGGTATGGTCGAGCTCTCCTCGACCCTGTTCGAAGCTTGGGGCGATGACGCGCTGCCGTACTTCAAGGAGCCGCCGTACAGCCCGATCAGCACCCCGGAGCTCTGGAGTGAGTATCCGCTGGTCCTGACCACCGGTGCCCGTAAGTTCACCTCGTTCCACTCCGAGCACCGTCAGATTGCAACTCTGCGCGAAATCGATCCCGATCCCGAGTGCGAATTGCACCCAGAGACCGCTGCCGACCTCGGCATCAAGAACGGCGACTGGGTCCTGCTAGAGAACATGTTCGGTAAAGCCAAGATGCGCTGCAAGGTTACCCCGTGTATCCACCCGAAAGTCGTTCACGCGACTCACGGCTGGTGGTTCCCGGAGAAAGACGGTGAAGAACCGAGCCTGTTCGGCGTCTGGCAGTCCAACGTCAACAACATGGTACCCCACAAGCACATCGGTAAACTTGGTTTCGGTGCTCCGCTGAAGCAAATGATCTGTAAGGCTTCGCGTCTGCAGGACTTCGACAGCTACAACATCGAAGTTTAATAAGCCCGATCGCTGTTAAATTGGCCGGTAACGGGCATACGTAAAGAACGAATGAACGTTACCGGCCGAAAGTGGGGCATGCGGGAACGCCCGCAGCCGAACCAACGAAACTGGAGGAAAATATGTCCAAGAATGGATTGCTGGTTAATTATCAATACTGTACGGGTTGCCACAGTTGTGAGGTGGCCTGTAAGAACCACTTGAAACTGCCGATCGGCAAGTGGGGTATCAAGCTGCTTGAGAATGGCCCCTGGGAAGTCACCCCGGGCAAATTCGAGTGGGACTATGTTGCCGTCCCGACCCAGCTTTGCGACATCTGTGAAGATCGCGTTGCCGCCGGTAAAAAGCCGACCTGCGTTCACCACTGCCTCAGCCAGTGCATGGATTACGGTCCGCTGGAAGAACTGGCCAAGAAGGCTGCAGAAATGGGGAACAAAGTTTCGATTTTCGTTCCCTAGTACCACCGCTGGAACCTGATCTGGAAACCTCTGTGAGGAGGTTTCCAGATTGTGCGTTCCGGATTGTCAGGCGTTGTTCTTTGTAAAATTAAATATTGCAGGCGGTCGCGGTCGGCCGGGTTGGGTCGGCAAAGCCGGGTTCAGGATGTCTGTTGTCGCGCTGGCAGGATTGGCGCACATCTCACCGATGTCGAGGCATATGACGGGGTCCGGCTTTTTACGCTTCGGAAGAGGCTTCCTGCACTTTCTACAGTTTTTCAGGTCTGTAAAGTTGAATGCTCCAAATGTTCACATTTTAATGGCTTGGGTTTTGGTGGTTTTCAGCCACCACAATATGGATTGCATGACCAGCACATATTATAGCTCCTGAAAAATTATTTATAAATTTATTATCTTTTATAGGCTTATTGTTATTAATAGGTATAAATAAAAAATTTATAAAATTTTCAAAAACTAAAGGAGTAAAAAGATGACTGATACTAAAAAAGTTAAAAAGCCCATCGATCCCCTGGCAATGAAACCTGGTCAAAACTACGGAAGTACCAAGTTCAAGAAGTCCAAGGAATACAACGGCGGCAAGATTACTTTTGAAGAAGAGAACGAAAAGAAAGACAAATAAATAAAGATGTATAATTCGCTTATCGACTTATAAGAGAATCGAACCTGAAACTACAATTTATATAATAATTTAAAATTTTGCAGGTCATTCTCTTATAAGTCTTTATGGGGATTATCTTTCAAGGAGAACGTTATGTGTTTCAGACCCGGCGGCGTTGAAAAGCCGCAAGAATGCCCCAAATGCGGCAAGAAACTGGTGGCACTCGGTGGTGTCAAGCAGACCAAATGTCCGTTCTGCAAGACCCCGCTGACCGATGACAAACCGGCGGAGTAAACACCGCAACGCCGTACCGACTGCTTTGTGATGTTCGATCATGAGGTCATCGCTTTGTGCTCAGCGGTCTGTTTCATGTGCTGCTGGGCAAAACTTTTACCTTTTAGCCGCAAACGGCAAAGGAATGCACAATGACAGACCAAAAATACAACCGGTGGGTAATCCTGGTAGCGGCCGTCATTATCAATCTCTGTATCGGCACGCTGTATGCCTGGAGTGTTTTTGCCAAACCTCTGGGGGCCCTGTTCAGCTGGGCTCCACCGGCTCTCGCTCTCGCCTTCACCATTAACCACGGTCTCAGCCCGGTTTCGATGATCGGCGGGGGATTCATTCAAGACAAACTCGGTTCCAAAACCACTATCGTTGTTGGTGGCCTGATGTTCACCATCGGCCTGATTCTCACAGGCTTCATTTCTGAAGGCTCATCCATCAGCATGCTTTACCTGTCCTACAGTACCCTGGCGGGTGTCGGTGGTGGCGTTGTTTACGCTGGTACCATGGGCAACACCGTCAAATTCTTCCCCGACAAGCGTGGTTTGGCGGCAGGTATTTGCGCTGCCGGTTACGGTTGCGGTGCCATGCTCATGGCCCCGATCGCCAGTTACCTGATCGAACAATACGGCATTCTCACCTGCTTCCAGATCCTCGGCGCCGTATTCTTTGTTGTCATTGCTCTTGCCCTGACAGTGACCAAAAGAGCGCCCGCAAACTACACGCCTGCCGGCTGGGTTCCGCCCGCGGCGTCCAAGGTTCAGACAAACACCAACGATAACACCTGGACCCAGATGATCGGCCAGGGGATCTGGTGGGTGATCATGATCATGCTGTATTGCGGTGCGATGTCCGGTCTGATGATCGTTGCGCATGCCTCCCCGATCGGCCAGCTGATGTTTGGTCTGCCGCCGATTAAAGCCGCATTCTTCGTCAGTATCATTACCCTGGCAAATGCTGTCGGCCGGGTTGGCTTCGGCGCTCTTTCCGACAAAATCGGCCGTTCCAACACCATCATGCTGATGTACGTTATTTCAGCGCTTTCCATGCTCAACCTGACCTTTACGACATCTGTCGCCGGCTTTGCTATTTCCGGTATGGGTGCCGGTGCGGTTTTCGGCGGCTTCCTCTGCCTGCTGCCGCCGATCATTGGCGAGCGCTACGGTTTGAAAAACTTTGGTGTCAACTACGGTGTGACCTTCATCGGCTTCAGCCTCGCTGCTCTGACCGGTCCTCTTTTGGCCGCTAAGGTTCGCGTTGCTACCGGTGATTATAACCAGGCTTACTGGATTGCTCTGGGCGTTAATGTTGTCGGTCTTGTTTTTGCTTTTATTTACAGAACCATGGACAACAAAAGCACCGCGACGAGCGCATCGTACGCAAAAAAATCGCTTGCCAGTTAATTTAAGCGTCTGACGGGACCCATTCCGATCCGGGGAGGTCCCGCTCAGCTTTTCTTTTGTCGGTACCTGCGAAACTCTGCGGGTACCGGCAGATCGGTCTGATATATGCTGGAACGCATTAGGCTGGAAACCCTGGAGCTGATGAACGAGAAGGGGATGAATTTCACCGTCGCCGAGCTGGCGCGCCAGCTCGCGGTGAGCAAGCGCAGTATCTATGAGCACTTTGTCTCCAAAAGAGAGCTTGTCGAAGCGGTCCTCGACGAAATATTATCCGATCTGCAATCGCAGGTTCAGCAGATCGTCAAGTCGCAGCAACTGGGAACCGTGGCCAAACTGACAGCACTCATGTCCACCTCGCCGAAAGCCCTCGGACCCTTAAGTTCGCGGATTATTGCTGACATCAAACGGCTGCTGCCAGAGAAATGGCGGGCCTTTGAGCGGCTGTTCGACGAACGTTGGGAGGAGATCACGCAGCTGTTCGAGGAGGGCGCCCGCCAGGGATTGCTCCGGACGGTTGATCTGACGGTTCTGCAGCAGGTCTACCGCGGGGCGATCAACGAGCTGAATGAGTACCAGTTTTTAGTGAAAAACAATCAGACGTTTCACAACGCCAGCGTGACGATGATCGACATCCTCATCAATGGCGTCATTGCACGGACAAACGGCAACCATCCAGCTTGAGGCCAGCTAACACACACCCTGTTGGCTTGCTGTCCTGGTTACCTCTGCTCTGGCGGGTTGCTTGAAATTCTTTTCAGGCACCTGCCCAACACCTGTATGATTGCATGAATCGAGAAAGAGGGTTCCGTTATGGAGAAAGTTATAAACGTCAACGAAGCATTTGACGAGCTACCATTTTCCCTTTACCAGATCTGGGTCTGTTTGATCTGTTTTTCAGTTGTATTTTTCGACGGCTTTGACTTGACGGTCATCGGCGTCACCATCCCTAAAATGGCCGCCCACCTGAACGCCAGCCCGGCCGAGATCGGCGCTGCCGTCAGTGCCGGACAGATGGGGCCGATGATCGGCGCTGTTGTTATCGGCATGCTGGCCGATCGTCTCGGACGCAAAAAGAGCATGTTCTTCTCCGCCCTGGTCTTCGGATTTTTCACCTTTATGATCGCGCATGTCTCCAGTGTCACCGAGTTGGCCATCTACCGGTTTCTCGCGGGTATCGGCATGGGCGGCGCCATTCCTAACGCGCTGGCGTTCGGCAGCGAGTTCGCCCCGTCCCGTTCACGCGCCTCTCTGTCGCTCTACATGTGGGCGGGAATGCCGACCGGAGCCATGATCGCAGCTTTTGGTGCCTCCTATCTGCTGCCTAATTTTGGCTGGCAGTCGGTCTATTACATCGGCGGTATTGTGCCGCTGCTCATCGCTTTTATGGTTCTTCTGTTGCTGCCGGAATCGCTCAACTTTCTGGTTCGGAGCGGAACCAAGGAAGGCCTGGCCAAAGCCCAGGGAATTCTCAGACGGGTAGATCCCGCCCTGGCCAGTACAAGCGAACTCAAGCTCGTCTTGCCGGAAGAATCAAAAGAGAAAAAGAACTCTGTCCGGACGCTGTTCGCCGGTGATCGCATGCTGACAACGATTCTGCTCTGGGCCCTGTTCTATCTCAGCTTTTACCTGCTGTGGATTCTGTTCTCCTGGGTGCCGACGCTGCTGAAACAAAGCGGCGCCACTGTCCAGCAATACAGCATGGGGTTTGGCTTTATTCATTTGGGATCGGTCATCGCCTGTTTCTGTATCGGCCGCTGCATGAGTAAATTCAACAAGCTGAACGTCGTCAAGTACTTGTTCATCGGTGCTTTCATCGCCATGCTGGCGTTCGGTTATTTCTCCTCCAGCAGTTTCTATATCGTCATCATCGTTTCGATCTTCACCGGCATGCTGGTCAACGGCGGTAATTCCTCGCTGATGGGGCTGGCGTCTGCCGTTTATCCTGCAGAAGCCCGGGCGACCGGGATCGGCTGGGCTTACGGAATCGGTAAAATCGGTTCCCTTGTCGCGCCGGTCATTGGCGGCCTCTACCTGTCGCGCAACTGGAGTGTTTTCAAGATTTGTGCGGTCAACGGCACAAGCGCTCTGGTCATCGCCGTTATCGTCGTTATCCTGCAACGGTACATGCGTTCGAGCGCCAGTGGCGAAGTGTGATGCACGACCGGAGGATCTCGCTCCGCTGAACAAGACAACGACGCCCCGGACCTGTGGTCCGGGGCGTTTTTTTTGTAACAGGGAGTGGTTCAGCAGGCCTGTTGCTATGGGGA
>PKUG01000025.1 GCA_002869665.1 Desulfuromonas sp.
AAAGAAGTTTACAAGATCGCGGATTTAAGCGATAAGTTTGTCCCCATGCGCCGCTAGCTCAGCTGGATAGAGCGTCTGACTACGGATCAGAAGGCCAGGAGGTCGAATCTATTGCGGCGCGCCATTTAAAAAAAGCACTTAGTCTGTGAAGACTAAGTGCTTTTTTCGTTTTACCAATAGCCTCGAATTTGATGTGGCGGTTCTTCTTCTTTTGATGATTTTTGACTGATCTTTGTGCTTGTCTCTAGGGCAACGCTTCAAAAGGGCTATGTTGCTGGTCCGATTGAGAAGGTATTGGTCGGGTGGTCGGTTCTCACCGTTTTATTATTCTTATGCCAATGCCAAGCTGTAGCAATGATATCTCGTAGCTCGGTATAGACCGGATCCCATCCAAGAAGTCTTCTGGCTCGGCTGCTGTCTGAAACAAGTATTGGAGGGTCTCCGGGGCGACGATCTAAAATTTCGTATGGAATTGTTTTCTGCGTGACTTCGCTAGCGGCTCTGATGACTTCCAGGATTGAAAATCCTTGACCGTTGCCTAGGTTAAACCCATGTGCTCCCGGTTGCTGAGCCATGTAATCCAATGCCAGAAGATGGGCTTTGCACAAATCATTGACATGGATGTAGTCACGAACGCAGGTACCATCTTTTGTCGGATAGTTGTTGCCAAAAACTTTTAAAATAGGCTTATCACCTGCGGCTGATTTGAGTACATTGGGAATGAGATGGGTTTCCGGAACGTGTGCTTCACCAATAAGGCCGGAGGGGTCAGCGCCAGCGGCGTTAAAATAGCGCAAGCTGACAGAGTTAAGGCCGTATGCTGAAAAAAAATCATTAAGCATTTGTTCTACAGCCACTTTGGTTTTCCCATAAGGACTGATCGGAATTTGAGGGTGCGTTTCATCGATCAGATCTTTGATCGGAATGCCAAACGTAGCTGCGGTAGAGGAAAAAACGAAGGTTTTAACACCGTTCTCACACATGGCTTCAAGCAGGTTGTAGGTTCCGACAACATTGTTTTGATAGTAAAAAGCAGGATTTTCAAACGACTCCCCCACCAGAGACCGCGCTGAAAAATGCATAACGGCATCAAATTCCTGAGTTTTGAAAACGTTTTTTAGCGCCTTTCTATCGAGAAGGTCTCCTTCTGTCAGGGCTCCCCACTGGACAGCACTTTTAAATCCGGTCGATAGGTTGTCGAATGTTGTGACTTGGTGACCTTCCTCGGCAAGCATTTTAACCATGTGTGAGCCGATATAGCCCGCTCCACCGCAAACAAGAATGTTCATTTGTGACCTGACTTGATAGAAAGTAATGTCGCTCCTACCCCATGAAGTCGGGGGCTTGATGTCGCAACGGGGATTAGACTGTAAAACATCTCATTTGGAAAAAGTACCTGTAACTTATGTTCGTCCGATTATGTCGAATGCTCATTTTTTACTCCAATAACAAGAAAATCCTTCGGCAAGTCATTGAAGCTTCTGATTGCTGAAAAACCAGCATTTTCGAGTTGGCTCTCAACCTGCTCGGGTAAAAACCTGATCTCAACAGGCGGCCCCTGGGGCATCTCTTCTTTTTTCCAATCGACGATGAAGATTTCGCCCCCCGGTTTCAGCAGGCGGTGGGCTTCGTTCAGGACCGCCGTGGGATCGTCCAGTTCATGGTGCAGGTTGATCATGAAGGTCAGGTTTGCCAGACTGTCGGCGAGCGGTATCGCCGATTCTTCTGTTTTGACCGGAATGATGTCTGGATGCTGCGGGCTGATGTTCTCTGTCATCCAGTCGATCATCGACACCGACAGGTCGCAGGCATAGGTTGTCTCTGCTTTGCACCGTTCATGGAAGGCGACGCTGAACAGGGCCGTTCCGGCGCCGATATCAACTAGGATGTCCGGAGCCTGCAGGCTCAGTTTGCTCGCTATGAATTCCGGTGAAATGTCGATCAGGCGCTGTGGGTCGTTGAGTTTTGCCAGTTTTTTCGGGTTGAACTTCTTTGTATCCATAGTGATTGTTCAGTGCTTTCAAAGGGAATATATCTGTCTGTTGGCTTCAGTATAGTTCAGTCGCAGGACAAAATTAAAGGGGCCGCGGCGATTGCCGCGGCCCCTTGTCGATATTCATATTCTGTCGGCTAATTTTAGCGGATCGAATACTCGCAGACTCGCCATTCTTCCCCCTGCTCGATCAGCAACAGGAGTTCGATTGCCTTGGCCTTGTGTTGCGTTCTGCACTCGTAGCTGACGACCAGGTAGTTGCCATCGGGCAGGCCTGGGTAGCTGTCGCGAGCCCGGACCGTCATCAACTGGCGCTCCTGAACAGTGCCAAGCAGTTTGAAGATGAGCTCCTGTTCTGTCACCCATTCCTGCTCGCTGTTCCGCAATTTTAGTAGCTCAGAAGAATCGAAATAGGCCTGTTGCAGGTCGCCGCTGTCGATCGTCGTGATAAAGGTTTCAGCGGTCGCGAGAGCTTCGGCCGAGAAGAATCCGGCCATGGATGTGGTATTGAGACTGAGCGCCAGAAATAGCGCAACGATAAAAATGGACAGCTGTTTCATGATGCCCCCCCTGATTGTTGAGCGTGCTTGTTTGAAAACTGTAGGCGATAATCTTCTTTTTTGCAAGTCGTGTGAGGCTCTATCCTCACTGCCGGGGGTATTTTTCAGGTGTTTTCGTGCTTTCCCGTGTCGGCGCAGACGACTTTTTGGCTTTGCTTGTTATTTGTCGGTCGACTGGCATAATGGTCACGAGCATCGGATCAGGAGCTGTGATGTCATCATTTTTTTACAATTTGCCATCGGTCGGTTGCGTTTGTGCTCATCGTGGAGCGCGTTCTCTCGCCCCCGAGAATACCCTGCTGGCGCTTGCCAGAGCCCGTGAGTGCGGCGCCGCCTTATGGGAAACCGATGTCCAGCTGACAGCCGACGGCAAGGCTGTTCTTTTCCATGACCGGCTGCTTGGGCGGACGACGAATGCTGCTGAACTGGATGCGTTCGTCTCTTTTGCCCCCTGGGCGCTGGCAGATTTCACTCTTGAACAATTGAGTCGTCTCGATGCAGGGTCCTGGTTTCTCAGGGACGATCCTTTCGGCACTGTTGCTGATGGTGTGGTTAGGGAGACTGAGCATGCTGAGATTCACCGCCAGAAGGTTCCGCTGCTGGATGACGCCCTGGAGTATTCGCGTCGCCATCGTTTTCCCGTCAACCTGGAGCTTAAGGATCAATCCGGTACACCGGCTGAGCTTGATCTCGTCCCGGTTGTACTGGAAGCAGTTGCCCGTTTCGGAGTTGGCGATCTGGTTCTGATTTCGTCCTTCAATCATGATTACCTGCGCCAAGTGCATAACCTTAACCCGCAGCTTGCGACAGCGGCGCTGGCCGAGGGGAGTCATCCGGAGAACCTGCTTCCTTACTTGCGGGGATTGGGGGTTGTCGCCTATCATCCTGATCAGCAGATTGTCGAAACAGGGCTGATTCACGAGCTGGATATGGCCGGTTTCAGGGTCAATCTCTGGACGGTCAACGATGTCGCCCGGGCTCGTGAGTTGGTTGTGGCGGGAGCAACTTTTATCTGTACCGACTGGCCGCAGAAGATGGTCGGCAGGCTCTGATTGCGGTTGAATTTTGCCCGATTTCGTGATAGAAGCACTAGCCTGTCCGGTCGTTCCGGAGGCCGCTGCTGAGCAACAAACTGGTGACCTGAATCATGGATACAGCAGAGCAGGATCGGTTTTTCATGCAGGAGGCGCTGGCCGAGGCCGCGCTGGCCGAAGCGCTTTAGGAAGTGCCGATCGGTGCGCTTGTGGTTCATGACGGTGAGATCATCGGTCGTGGTCACAACCTGCGTGAAACCAGCAACGATCCGACGACCCACGCCGAGATGATCGCCATCCGTCAGGCGGCGGAAAAGCTCGGCTCCTGGCGGCTGATCGATTGCACTCTCTACGTGACCCTGGAGCCCTGTGTCATGTGCATGGGGGCGATCATACTGGCACGGATCCCCTATCTGGTGTATGGTTGTCGCGATCCCCGGGTCGGCGCCGTCGGCTCGATTTACAACTTCGCCGAAGATGACCGTTTCAACCACAAGGTCCAGGTGAGGGAAGGGGTTCTCGGTGAGGAATGTAGCGCTCAACTGAGTGGTTTCTTCAGGCAACTGCGAGAGCGTAAAAAGGCGGAAAAGAAAACTGAATATTGAGTTCGGAGAGGTGTCCGAGAGGTCGAAGGTGACAGACTCGAAATCTGTTGTACCGCAAGGTACCGTGGGTTCGAATCCCACCCTCTCCGCCAGCTAAAATAAAGGGTTAGCCAAAAATGGCTAGCCCTTTCGTTTTTCTATGTTGTGAAATGGCACACTTTTGGTACAGTCGAAAGCAAACGGGTACATCATTTCACGGCAAGGTGGAGCAGATGGCAACAATTCAGGAACGCAAGGCTTTGGATGGAAAAACCAAGTATCGGGTGATTGTGCGCCTGAAAGGTTATCCCCCTCAGTCCGCTACATTCGACCGGAAAACGGATGCTAAGAAATGGGCGCAGGATACCGAGTCAGCAATTCGTGAAGGACGCCATTTTAAGACCGTTGAGGCCAAGAAGCACACCCTGGCTGAAATGATTGATCGCTATGTCGAAAACGTGTTGCCGTTGAAGCTCAAAGCTGCTAAGTGGGGGCAGGATTCACAGCTTGAATGGTGGAAAGGGGAGTTGGGTTATCGTCTGCTTTCGGATGTGACTCCAGCCCTGATCGCCGAATGTCGTGACAAACTATTGTCTCAGGAAACATGCCGCGGCAAGAAGCGTTCCCCGTCAACGGTTGTTCGTTATATGGCGGCGATCTCTCATGTCTACACTGTCGCTGTGAATGAATGGGGCTGGGTGGAGTATAATCCAGTCAGCAAGGTTAAAAGGCCGAAGGAGCCAAGGGGAAGGGTTCGTTTTCTGGATGACCAGGAGCGGTCAAGACTGCTCGACGCTTGCCAGCAGAGTGGCAACAAGTTTCTTTACTCGATTGTTGTTCTGGCGATCTCAACCGGAATGCGGCAGGGGGAAATCCTCAATCTCAAATGGAAGGATATTGATTTCAGCCGTTATCAACTTGTTCTGCATGAGACAAAGAACAATGAACGGCGTGCTGTGCCTATTGTCGGGCGGGCTCATGAGGTTTTACGCGAGCTTTCCAAGGTCAGAAGGATTGATAATCCCCTTATTTTTCCAGGAGCCAACCCTGAAAAACCGGCGGATGTCCGAAAGAGTTGGGATGCTGCATTGGTGCAGGCAGGAATAAAAGATTTCCGTTTCCATGACCTGCGCCATACGGCAGCATCCTATTTAGCCATGAACGGCGCGACACTGGCGGAAATTGCCGAAGTTTTGGGGCATAAGACCCTGCAAATGGTAAAGCGCTATGCCCATCTTTCTGAAGCACACACGAGCTCTGTTGTCGAAAGAATGAACCGCAGTATTTTTCAATAACTGACGGTTCATTCTTTGCGAAAACATGCGCATAAAGCGACCTCTGTTTTTTCTGTTTACATGCCGGAAATATTTTTTTGCATTCCGTTTTATTTACAGAATTTCTACGTAAATTTTCTTTTTATGCTGTATTTACTTCCTGGCAAGATGGCAAGAAAATTTACGAATAAGAGATTTTATAACAGAATAATATCAATAATTTACAGTTGATTTCTCCGCCCACTCGAAAAATTTATTTTCGTCAATAAGGACGCGCCTTCCTACACGCACAACACAATAGCTAAAGCCGTTTGTGTGTTCATAAAAGATCAAATGACGCAATCCGCCGATTGGTGGCCAGGTGTGAAAATCATTCCATTTTGTGACGGGAATCAGGCGAGTTTTTTGGATGCTTTTTTCGGTCATATTCTGCATTTTTTTCCTCCTAATGGGTTGTTGGCAGATGTAATTTTTTCCGCTGTTGTTCAGCTTTCATATGTCGTGAATTTGTCCGATTTACCTTGGCGATCTTTTCTCTAACTGAGGCTGCAAATTCATCCTTGTTTTCTTCCGATCGGTTGACATGTTTGGCGATGTATTTCAGTCCATCCTCAATCTCGGCAGAGACATATTCGTCTAAATGTCGTGCGGCTATAAGAGCCGCAATCAGAGCCCTCATGTTTCCAATTGATTGGGCTGTGTTTCGATCAATGTCGAAGCTGACAGCCTTACTTCTGATTAATGGATGTTTTTCTTGGGCTCCTGTGAACCCGTCCTGAATTGCTCTCCACCAATCTAGGACTTTTCTTTGTGTATGGTGTTTCCCTGGGTTTGTTTGGAACTTGAGCCATTTTTGCGTGCAATAAATCCAGAGGTTTCCGGTGTAGTCGAATAGATCATCAATTCCTTTGACGGCTAGTTCTGTCAGGGCTTCTCGCCTTAACTGGAACTCAACACGAATGATCTTCATCCCCTTTGGGACGGTATGAACCCCCCAGATGTCGTACATCCAGAACTTTTTTGACTGCTGACAGATTTCTAGTGGCTTGTCATATAGCCGAGCGGACAGCTTTCCTTTCCCGATACTGAATCCCGTGAGTTTCCTGTGATGAAAGTGAATTCCCATATAGGCGGCACGATTTACTTTATATTCCCGTAATTCAGGATCCCAAATGCCATTGGATAGAAGGACATCAAGGCATAAATCGACGCGGCTAGGTTTGATTGTGATTCGTGATCCGCCTAGTGACAGAATGATCTCTATGATTCTGTTCACCGTGTTCTCGGCCCCAAGGTGCCATAGGGCTTCAGAACTAATGTGAACGAGAACGCTTGGCTTTGATATCGGAGCTGTCCACTTGCCGATACTGAAGGTGAATTCCTTGTTGTAGATAAGCCATTCGTATCCATCGCGTCCGCTTTGCTTCACGTTGAATAGAAACTTGTCGTTCTCTAAAACAAAATGTCCTGGCGCCTCTCTGCGTTCCTGCTTGGCAATTTCTTTCAGTTCAGCAAGGTAGTCAAAGTGGTCAGTTGATGCCCAATGGACATCAATTGCCAGGTAAAGGGTGTCGATGCCTGAAGCCAAAACCTGAAGCTCCTGAGCGGCGGTTTTCACCTTTGCGGGGGGGCTGATAGTCATCAGCCCCCCCTATGCAAAAAAACAAAGCCCAAAAACACATAGACTGAGCTAGCAAAAAAGCGTACTGCTCTTTGCTCAGATGTTGTGCCTTGGGCCTTGTTTGGAAGGTGATTTGTGGGATGCTGTGTCTTCATGCCCTGAAAATATCAAGGCATGAAGCGCTTTTCCCGGACAGAAAAAAATAAAGTTTTGTCCGGGGGGAAATACTAAAGTGAGAGGCTGAGTTCTCTTTGGATGGCTTTAGAAAAAGCTTCAGGGCTTTCTGGGAGGTCTGTGTCTATTTCATTTCCTTCAGTTTCTTGTGCGATTATATCGAAGAGTTCCCGTATGTCTGGCTCATTAAGTCGATGGTTGCTGAGGATAGAAAACAGAGAAATGTTGGCTGCCATAAGAATTTTTATGCGTTGTCTGGAGATCTTAAATTTTGGGGGCTTTAGCATTGCACTTATTAATTTCTCATGGGTTGCTGGTTCTTTGTATCTAAGGCGGTTAATTTTTTCAGATATCCTGTATTCAAAAATAATGGAAGAATCTAGCCTTATTAATTTTTCTAGGCTTTCGTAATTTCCGCATCTAGCTTCTCTGAGCAATTTTGCAGGGGATTTTCCATATAAAATTACACAAGGAATAAGAACTAAAATTAAAAAAGTAATTTCTTTACTGTATATTTTTTCTAATTTTTTATTTTTTTCTGAAAAATCTTCTTCGTCATTACTTTTATCCGTATAAGTACTGTTGACTATATTCGTATATGTGAAATTAAATATTTTAAAGTTATATTTATTTTTTTTATTGCAGCGATATATTCGTTTTTTTGGAAATTCAGAATTGTCTTTTTTTAAAATGTAATATGTATAATCAAAGAGATGATGGTGCGTTTTATACATGGGCAGCCAAGTCTTTAAATCTGGATGATTATCCAACATGAGTTTGTTTTTATTATTTCTTACGTCATCTAAAATTTCATAAATAAATTCTGAATATTTTGCCATTTCATAAGAAAAAAGGGCAACGTTTAAAGGCTTCCCGTTCATCCATTTTTTAAAATTATAAAAAAATTTCCTATTAACTTTTCCTTGCTGACAATTATTAATCATGAATAAAGATTGCATGGGATTCTAAAAAAGTAAAATTATTAGCTAATGTTAATTAAATTATGCAAGTAGGTTTATACTCTAATATAATCTTTCGAAAGTTCACGAGGTTTAAAAAAACCTTTAATGCAGTTAGGATTTCTAATACATAATTGGATATGGTTTTTCTTTTTAAAGCCTGCTTCTGGATACAGCATTTCTCCTTCAAAAAAAGCTGCACGAACAGAATCAAAAGGTCTGGCATCCTTGTCGTTATTCATCATTGTGTGTGTAAATTCTATAACAGCCCTGTCGAGCTTACGAAGAAGCCTGTCGGGGCCGAGAGTGTTCTGAGGTAGGGCTATTCCCTGCTCATCGTGGATATTTTTCAGAACCTCATAGTGTGCTTGAAGTAATTTTAAATTTTGGTGATCAAGAAGGTTGAAACAATAACCAAGATTGATAACCGCTCCTATTACATAAGGAACATCAATTTTCCCCATTTGAGGATTTTCTTTTACCTCAAGTGCGTAACTCATGGCGCGCTTTGGGGTGTTTTCCCAAAAATACATTCCAGAACCAAGCCAGTCGTAGGTATTGTCGCTACGTTTGAAGTCTAGCTCTTGATTCAATAGGGCTTCGCCGATTTTTTTATCACAACCATGAAACCCCAAGACTAGTGATGGATAAAATTGATACATATATTGTTGCTCTACAGAAAAAGCCCTCTATGAGAGGGCTTTTGGATATGATTTAAGTGTATAGGTTTTATCGGTAATTCTCGGTCAGTTCGCCTTCCTCATTATAGATTCCAGACGAAATTAGTATCTCAGTTACTTTTTTTGGATTGTTAACTAACGCACGTTGGCGTTTTTTTAGTCTTTCAAGGTATTTTTCAACTTGATCTTCGCTCATGCCACTCCCTCCAGCGTTTCGCTCATTGTCCATGATTTTTTTTGCGGGTCTATCCCTTTTTTTGTTAGGCGATTCCATTGACTGCCCTCCATATGGTTTGTACAGAAGCGCTGCAATCTACGTAACCCTATCATGGTTAGAAATATTTTTGAAGTCAGGCAATGAAATAAAAAAGCTATTCCCTCGCTAGGACAATGACACTACCACTCAAAATGTCGTTTGCTAGACATCGGTCTCAACAGTGGATAGTGCCATGTGATATCGCATTTCTGGAGCTCAATGGGGGCTCCATCAGAATGATTTTTCCGGATGATAATTCCCGGTAGTCTTGTAAGGATCCAATTCTTACCAATATCTTCTTCTTGGGCTATTGGCTTGTCGCTTCTGTAAATGATGTCGGCTAGCTTTGATTTGTTGGCGGTGTATATGTCAGGCAGTGTAATTTCAGTTAGCCAAAATTTATTGGGCAACTTGTCGGTGAGGAACTTTTTGTCGCCAACCGAAAACGATTCTTTTTTAAAGTTGGTTTCATTTAATCCTTGCATGTAAAAATCTTTGCTAACAAGCAGGGTTCTTGCCACAAAAGGATGGCTGGTCGTGCCAAGCACAGATTTTATGAGCATTTCTAACCAATATTCTTTATCGCCACTAAATGCTGCTAACTGCTTAGTGAAATGCTCAAGCAATGCGATGCTTGCCCACTCTGATTTGCTTGCAAGCGCCTTAATGTCCTTTGAGATTACTGAGAGGGCACAAATTGCTTTGAATGATAAGTCGATATTTTTTTTCGCTTTTTTTTCGGCTTTTTTCTTTATTCGTTTTCTTTTTTTTGTTGGAATATTCAAATTTGGATAAGGGCTAAGGGCGTCAACTGGTAGGCAATAATTGGGGCCAAAATTGTCGTCATGTATTATGAAATGATCTACCCACGCTGCCGCCGTTCTATATTTTGTCCCGCCAAATTGGCTTGAGTATGCAAGCTCAGCTTCTGGACGCCACAGGTCTGTATTAAGTGTATGCCCTATAATGGGGACTACGTGGGCGGCATTTGATGATGTTGTGAAAATTAGCATTGAGGGGCATTTGCTCTCCATGTACCTGTAAGAGTACTCAGAAAAATTGCTGTTTGGGAATCCCTCGATGAATGCGTTTTGGTCGACTGCAAGCCCTTTATTTTCAATAAAGGCGACCATTTCGTCTTTAGTTAATCCTCCCTGAACTTTATTTTTCTTATGATCGTAGCCAAGAACAATGTTGATATCTTCTGGACTGATAATTGGATCGCTGCTTTCCTTCATATTGTTGATTGTCATGCAGAGACATGCATGTGCGCATACTGAGGTAAAAGTATTTTGCTGTACAAAATAAGTTCCATAAATGACAAAATCAAAGTATTCATTCGCACAATTTATACTGCAAGTAAATTTTCGAGATGATGAAGTGTAATTATTGAGGAGATTTACATTTTCACCATTTGGTGTTTTCATGAAAGGTGTGCAAATTACAGATGAATATATATATGTATTTATGAATTTGTCTTCATGTTTGTAATTTATTAATATAATACTTGAAAGTAAATTTATATCTTTTCTTTTTGTTTTTAACTCATCATCATCTTTTATTTTTTCGTTAAAAAAAGAAATCCTGTATATAGTATAGATAATTTTATTTTCATGATAAGTATTTAAAGCTGTTGTTTCTTTTAAAACAATGTCGTGCCCAGGGTCAATATTCTCAATAATCACACTTTGAGAATCCAATTTTCGCATTAGGGTGCAGATTCGATGAAATGGCCTGTTGCTACGAGTTTTTGATAACCAAAGCTTTTCTATGAGTTGGAAATTTGAATTACCTTCGGACGAATCGAGAAATTGTGGCATTTAGGTGTTCCCCTCCAATAAAAAAGGCCGACTGTTCGATAGCGTCGGCCTTTTGAATGAATAAATTATATGAGCATGAAGATTTTAAAAAAGGTTTTCTACGGGGCGACCGAGAGCAATATTTGTTTTCTCCAGCCGTTTTTTCTCCTCATTTGCCCTTTTCAATTGCTGTTTTTTGAGATCGTCAATTGATTTGAGAATGTACTCGTCTGTTAATTTGTCGATATTCTGCTCTAGATATGCCAATGCAGACATCGCTTCCTCCTCTAGTGGTTTTTTAATGAATGAAATATTAGAAGGCCTGGTGTTTGTTGATTTTATATGATTGACTACATTAGGGTTTAATAGCAAATAGGGTGCCAATAAACACACCCAATATGTTGGGGTGAAGAATTAGGAACACACTAGATGTTCTAGGCTGGCTCCTAACAGTGTAGCAAAATTAACACTGCTTTTCCCCATCATTGGGTTTTTTAGCTTCTTTGTCGTGATCTACCCCTCCTAAAACGACATGAAGTCTAGCAATGATGAACATAAAAGGCAAATTGTTTTTTGAAGTTGAAGTCAACAGCTTTATTGATGAGGGCTTGAAATCCTCGTTCTTTGGGTGTTTTTTTACAATAGGCGATTGAGGACTGTTTTCCTACATAAAAAAATCGTTTAGAAGTTCAAGCCTATCGGTGTTAGGTAGCCTAGCTTAACCTTAAAATACGTAGCATTGGTACACTTTTGGTACACTGGTTCACAAAAATCTGCAAAAAAACACGAGTTTAAATAACAAGTTTATTGATTTAACTTATTAATATTATTATTGATAATCTGTTTTTAATTTTTGTAAGTTCTTGTCTTTAGGCGACTCGAAATCTGTTGTACCGCAAGGTACCGTGGGTTCGAATCCCACCCTCTCCGCCAAAATAAAAAAGAGCCGTGAATTGTTCACGGCTCTTTTTTTGTGCAAGCAAAGAGACCTTCGGTTAACCTCCGCTCAGCCAGTAGAATGAGAATGGCGGAATAACCAGGCTGTTCTTGAAAATCTCCGGGCTTTCTCCGCGATAGAGATCGACCATGGGGCGATTACAGGCATCCTTCACGTCCAGATTGTCGAGATTCAGGTGCTGTGGTTTGTTGCTGAAATTGCCGACCACTAGGACCCGCTCCCCGGGCCGTCTCAGATGATAACGGCTGAAGACGAACAGGTGTGGATTGTCGACCTCGATCAATTCCCGGTTGTTGTGATCGGCAAAAACGGCGACTTCTTTTCTGACTGAAATCATCCGTTTCAGGGCGCTGAAGATTTTGAATTCAACGGTATCGGGAAGATTGCGGCGTTCGGCTTTCTGCCAGTCGATGGCCGGCCTGTGAACCCAACGGCTATCCCACATTTTGTTGGGATCGTTGAGATAGGAATCGTCGTTGAGGGTGCCGATCGCGTCGCCGTAGTAAAACAAAGGGATTCCGCCGAACGCCATGATCATGCTGTGCAGCAGGAGGATGATTTTGATCGAATCGTGAATCGCCTGCTCGTCATTCTCTGCGAGCGCATGTTCCAGTCCGACCAGTGACGCGAGGGCGCCGGAGATCCTGGTATCTCCCGTTTTCAGGTTCTGCCCGAACGGCCGCCCTTTGGCATGCGAATCCTCATACTGCCCCGTGTAGTAGTCGACCAGGAATTTGCGGTGGCTTACAGGCTCGTAGCCGCACAGGAGGATGTCGCGGTCATCAAAACCGAAACCGATATCATCGTGACAGCGGATATAGTTCAGCCAGGTTGCCCGGTCCAGTTTGACCGGCAGGTTCTTGATCCCCTGATTGAGCAGCCGGGCGTTCTTGGTGGCAACGGCATCCCAGAGCAGTGCCATGAAGGTTGCATTGTAAGCAATCTCGCATTCTTTGGCGATGACGGCATCCTCGCCGAAATACTTGATGACTTCGACCGGGGCGACAATCGCCTCGGCAATAAAGACCACGCCCGGTGCCGTGACCTGGCAGCAATCCTTGAGCAATTGCAGGATGAGGTGCGCTTCGCGTTCATTCTGACAGGTGCTGCCGATTTTCTTCCACAGGAAGGCGACGGCATCGAGGCGGAGGATATCAGCCCCCTGGTTGGCCCAGTACAGAATGATGTCGAGCATTTCGATAAAGACGGCCGGATTGCTGTAATTCAGGTACCACTGGTAGTCGTTGAAGACCGTCATGACCCAGCGCTCCATCTGGTTGTTCCAGGTGAAATTGCCGGGGGCCGTTTCCGGAAAAACCTCCGGCATGCTCTGTTCGAACATGTCCGGGATGTCACGGTTTTTGAAAGTGTAATAATATTCCTGGTACGTTTTCTCCCCGGCCTGAGCGTGTTGCGCCCACTCGTGTTGGTCCGACGTGTGGTTGACGACGACGTCGAGCACCAGCAGAAGGTCGCGCTGTTTCATCTCTGCGATCAGGTCGCCGAGATCGTCCATGGTGCCCATGGCCGGGTTGATATCGCGAAAATCGCTGACCGCGTAGCCACCGTCGCTTTTATCCTGCGGACAGCGCATCAGCGGCATGATATGGACCAGGTTGACTCCGAGTTCCTGAAAATAGCTCAGCTTGTTCTGCAGGCCGTTCAGGTCGCCGGCAAAACCGTCACAGTAGAGGGCCATCCCGACCCATTCCTGGCTCAGGAACCAGTTGAAATCTTTTTCCCGGTCGAGGTCGAGTCGGCGCAATTCCGGTGCTCGATTGATATAGCCCCGGGCCATGGTTTCAACCAGGTCCTGGGCCTGTTGGTCAAAATCCTCCCGGTCGCCGTACAGGTTCTTGAACAGGGAATGGATGGCATAGAAATTGGCCCCGAGGCGGGTATAGAAATGGCGCAGATCCTGATCCCGGATTTCGGGCTTGATGCGGTTGAGGATATCGTTGAGTAGTGAATGCGCTATCTGTTCATACATGGTTCAGTCGGTTTCCTGTCTCGGGTTGCTTGCTTGTTCCGGTAGCACGTTCAGCGGGCATTGACTTTGCGGTAGATGTCACGATCTTCGGTTGTCGCACCACGCAGGCCGACGATTTTATCGGCAAAGCTTTGTGCCTGACACAGGATCTCGGCCACCGGCCAGCCGCGTGCAAGACCGTGCAGGTAAACGGCGCAAAAGGCATCTCCGGCCCCGACAGTGTCGACGACCCTGGCGGACCCGGTCGGTTTCCGCTGCTGAAGTTCTCCGTCAGCGGACAACACGCTGGCCCCATGAGCACCCTGGGTGACGATCAGCTGATCGAGTTGAAACTGTTCGCACAACTGCGTCATATCCGCTTTGATGTCGCCACTGTCGTAACCCAGCAGGTGCAGTTCCTCCCGGTTCATCTTGACCCAGGTGGCTTTTTCGATCCGCTTCAGGACGTGTTCGCTTTGCCACCAGGGAGAGCGGAGGTTGACGTCGAGAAAAATTCGCGGCTGTTTACCCTGCGTCAAAAAATCGAGAGTTTTGCGTGAAACGGAATTTCTCAACGCCAGGGTGCCGTGATAAAGGATGTCGATGTCAGCCAGCCTCGGCAGCTGTTCCGTGGCGATAAAGTCGTAGGCGCTGTCGGTAACGATATCGTAATGTGGTTCTCCTTGATGGAATCTGACTTCGACCCGACCGGTGGGATGTCCATCGTCATCCTGGACACAGGTTGTGTCCAGACCCCAGTTATCCATTATGCGCAGGATGGAGCGTCCTTCACTGTCGGTGCCGATACGGGAGATAAAACAGGGGGCATTACCGAACGCCTGCAGGTGCCAGGCGACGTTGAAGGGTGCTCCACCGGGGATCTTCTTCCCATCGGGAAAACAATCGAAGAGGACTTCTCCAAAGACCGCGATACTCATGCCGTGCTCCCTTTTTATTCTCCCGGCAGCTCATATTCCGGGTGGAAATGGGCGATTCCCTGAAGGACGCCGGCAGCATAGTTCCCGCCCAGCGGGGGGGTGTTATCACGGGCAATGTAAAGGCTCTTTGCACAGCCGTAGGATACCGCAAGTTCCCGGACCTGTTTTTTGAGGGCCTCATCGGCGTTGGCGACCAGGATTGAGCGAAGCGGGCTGGTCAGGACCGGCAGATCGTTGCCGCTGTCGCCGGCAAACAGAACCTGTTCGTGAGCCAGGCCAAGCTGGTTCTGAAGAAAAACAATCGCCTCGCGTTTATTGGCGTCGCGCGGCAGGATGTCGAGCAGCCCGACCTGCTCGATGTCGTCGATACTCCAGACAAGTTCGCATTCGACGCCGAGTTGGGCCAGTTGCTGCTCAATCCAGTCGAGGATCAATTGCGGTGGGACATTGAGGGAGAGGTAATAGCTCAGTTTGAAATCATTCTGTTTACTCTCTTCCTGAATGCGCAACTCCTTGCACGGGGACAGGGCATCCAGAAGTTCCTGGTGGTTTTTCCCCTGCCAGCCGGCAGCAATCTGTTGTTGCCAGAGGCTGATCTCATCCCAACCGTCCTTGCTGTGACGATAGATCTTTGTGCCGACATCGGAGATGACGTAGTCGGGGACGGGCAGGTCATACTCGGCGATCGCTTCTTCAACCAGCTTCAGGTGGCGGCCGGTGACGTAGGCCAGGGAAACCTGCGGTTGTGAGCAGAATTCACGAAAAAAGCGGCGCGCTTCGGGATGTTCCGGCTGATGGCCGTTGGGCATGATCGTCCGGTCCATATCTGTGCATAACAAAAGCTTATTCTTCATTGTCTTCCTGCGTGTGTCCGAGTACGGGAGCCTCGGAAAAAAGTCATAATGGTCCAGGGCTTCGAGAATTCCGGCGGCATGGGGTTGTTGGGAAAAATAGATCCGGTCGATATCGTCGAGCTGCGACAGTTCCTCATGGTGGCGGTTGGCAACAACGGCAGCCAGGGTGTTGCCGCGCATCATGTCTTCGTCAGCCCCCGATCCCCCGGCGACGAAAACCCTTTCCAGGGGGATGCCCATACGGTCGACGACATAGCGCAAGGCCATCCCTTTGGAGGCGCGTAAAGGCAGAATGTCGAGGTACTGGCCGAAAGCGAGTTGTACGAATGCCGCCTGCTCCTCCTGATGCAGCAGGCGTTTGATCTCTTCGATATCGGCAACCTCGGGATCGATAAAGTAGCTCAGCTTGAAGCGGCTCTGTTCCTTTTTGGGTTGCAGCTTGAGGCCGGGGAAATCGGTCAAAATCTTTCTGATTTTCTTCGGTGCCCACTGATAGTCGATATGTTTTGCCCAGGCCGCATCGGCTATCAGCTTCGGCGCATAGTAGATCTCCGTCCCGCTGCTGGTGATCAGAACCGTCGGTTCCGGAACACGATGTTTTTTCATTAACTTCAGGGCGGAATCGAGCCGGCGACCGGTTGCAAGCATGAACGAGACCTTCTTTCTCTGGCGATAAAGCGTTTCCCGCAGGTCACCCAGGGAGTTGCTGTCACCGAGAAGATTGAGGTCAAGGTCGGACACGATGGCCCGGTCCCGGTAGAGGCTGCTGCGGCGGGAGATGGGGCCGCGCTGCAGCAGTTCCGAACGGTCGGCGATCGGCCGGACGATCTTCAGATAGCGCTCGGCATGGGCGTCCCAGGAATAATGCTGTTCGACGCCCTCTTGCCCCCGCCGGGCACATTCGCGCCACAGTTCATGATCGTCGAGCAGTTTCAGCAGGGCGGCGGTTATGGTTTCCGGTTCCAGGGGATCGATCAGGAAGCCGTTCTGGCAATTGCCGATGATGTCGTTCGGGCCGCCGTCTTCGGTGGCGACGATCGGCAGGCCGCTGGCCGCGGCTTCGATGAGTGTCAGACCGAAGGGCTCGGTCAGGGCGGGATTGACGAACACGCCGCCCGAGGCCGCCGCAATCCGATAAATCAAGGGGACCTGGTCGCGGCGGTGGTGTTTCGGCAGACTGACGCGGCCATAAAGGTCGTAACGGTCGATGGTGACGAGCAGGTCGTGGAAAACCTCCTGGGCACCGTCGTCAAGGTCATCGATGTCATCGCGGTTGCCGGCGATAATCGCCAGGTTCGCCTTTTCTTGCAGCTCTTCGGAGAGGCCGTAGGCTTCAACCAGGGCGCTGATGTTCTTGCGCTTGTCGGGGCGCGACAGGGCGAGGACCAGGGGTTTTCCCGGTTCTTTCAGGTGGCGTGTCAACTCCTGGAAAAACGGCTCCTGAAGCTCTCCCCCGGTCGGCGGATGGAACTGGGTGAGATTGGTTCCCGGGGGGACGACACGCATCTGTTCGGGCTGATAGTGGTCATAGAGATCGTACTGTTCTTCGATCTCCTGGTGAGTGCTGGTGATAACCCGTTCCGCCGTCGCCAGGGTGAGTTCCTCGGCTTCGATCCTGCGACTCATGTTAAAGCGGGTCTCGATTTCGTCCGCCGTGAGGCCGCTGGCCAGCAGACGACGCCTCTTCACCCGGCCGAGGGAGTGCCCGGTATGGATGAGGGGAACACCGAGCAGGCTGGCGAGATGGGAGCCGACCTGTCCGGCATCGGCATAATGGCTGTGAATGACATCCGGCAGACGTCCGGTGTCCCGGAAGTGACTGGCAAGGTTGTCGGCAAAGAAATCAAGCTGATCCCAAAGCTGCTCTTTCGGCAGGTATTCATCCTGCCCCGTGCCGATGCGCAGGATCTTCAGTTTGTCATTCAGGGGGGCCGTTTCCTTGGCATAATCGGGCGAGACGTTTTCATCGCGAACCAGTTGGGTGATCAGTTCAACCCTGGCGACCTCCGGCCGCTTGGCCAACGCCTGGGCCAATTCGAGGACGTAGAGGGTTTGCCCTCCGGTGTCGGCATCGCGCCCCAATTCGAGATCATGTCCTCTGATCAGGCCATGGATGCTCAGCAGGGCAATGTAGAGCCCCGGTGATGATTGCATATCTTGACTATTCATAGCGGGTTGGTTGCCCCTTCCGGCCGGGGGCGGGATACTGCTGCTCCTTTTGTTTGCAGGATCGGATCTGTCTGTTGTCGCCGGAGCCGGATGAACGCCGCTGTCAGTGGTTCTGGCGGCAGTTGGTCACAACAGAAAGCAATAAACGGACACCGGAGGTGGCGACCGTTCATGGCTGAGAATTGCAGCTGAACGGTCTGCAATAAACCAGTGCTTGGATGAATTGTTTCAAGGTTGAGCAACCCGCAACCGGTTGAACCGAAACGGAACAAACCGATGCTGCTCAGAATGATAAGAAAATCCTCGATTGCCACACGGGGCGGCTTTCTCAATGATTTTCATACGGGGCAGGGTCGGAACATCCTGACGGGATGCCGCCCTAATTCAGATGTAGTTCGAAGTCTAAACGCTATCGCAGGTCAGGTCAAGTTGGGGGAATCAGGCTGTTAAGGCGTCTTTTCGGGGGCGCTGTTCTTCTGCCCCTGGCGCCGTGGCCGTCTGCGCCGCCGCGGCCGGCGTTTCTGCGGTGGGGCATCCTTTGGCTGGCCGTGCTCTTCGCTTTTCCGTTTATTGATCAACTGTGACCACTGCTCGACTTTTGGCGCCAGCTCAGGATGGACTTCGGCCCAGAGGGTGAAGAGTTCCAGCGCGGTTGGAGTGAGCGGGTGCTGAAGGAAGCGGCGTTCACCGCGCAGACCGGTGCCGCGGGCGAGGCGGAAACAGCCGATCAGCAGTTCGCGGGCCTGGTGGCGGATGGCGTTGGCGATGCTGAAGTAGCGGCAGTGGGGGATGATGATCTCGTTGGCCTTGTGCAGCGCCTCGGTGATATGGGGCTCCTGGCTCGGCGGGCAGTCATCCATGAACAGGCGCAGGAAGAGGGCCGCGATGGCGAAGCTTTCCTCGATCGGCACGCCTACCATAGTGCGCTGATCAATTTTGCCGAGCAGGGCGATGCTTTCGTCTGTGCCGGGGTAGCCGGCGAGCAGGTGCGGGAGCATCCCCAGTTCGCGGCATTGTTTCAGCACCGGGGCGGCGATTCCGTAGCGGAACAGGGCCATGACCTCCTCGCGCACCCGTGCCGGGGCCGCGGTGGCCAGCAGCGGTTTGTGTTCCTCGATTGCGGGGAGGATGTCGTCGGCGAGCTGGAAGTCGAGTCGGGCGGCGAATTCGATGGCGCGCAGCATACGCACCGGGTCTTCAACGAAGCGGATGCGGGGATCGCCGATGACGCGCAGACATTTCTCCTCGAGATCCCGTAGGCCGCCGACATGGTCGATGACCGAGAAGTCGCCGATATCGTAGAACAGGGCGTTGATGGTAAAGTCGCGGCGATAAGCGTCCTCGCGCGGGGTGCCGAAAACGTTCTGGACGAAGTGGAAATGTTCGTCCTCGTCGTCCGGCAGTTCATCCTCATCCGGCTGGCGGCGGAAGGTGGCGACTTCGATCACCTTCCCCCCGGCAAAGCGGATATGGGCGAGGCGGAAGCGGCGACCGACGAGAAAGCAGTTACGGAACAGTTTGCGCATCTGGTTGGGGGTGGCGTCGGTGCCGATGTCGAAGTCCTTCGGCTGGCGGTCGAGCAGGAGGTCGCGTACGCTGCCGCCGACCAGATAGGCCTTGAAGCCGTTGCGGTGCAGGCGGTAGAGTACCTTCAGGCTGTCTTCGTCGATCCGGCGACGGGAGATCCGGTGCTGATCGCGGGGGAGAATAATCGGGTTGTCTTCACTCATGGTCAGTTCTTTATATCCGGGTGCGGGCGTTTGCTCCGGACTATAACAGATCATGCCGGACAGCTGAATATATTTGCTGGAGCACCCCGGCATCATTTTTATCGCGGTTATTGCGGCAAGATACACCTGACAGGGGATTCATGGATAATAAAAACTATAACCTGCTGGTCCTGCTTGGAACGACGGCCGGGGGGAAGACCGCCCTGGCGGTACAGGCCGCGAGCCGTTATGGTGCCGAGATCATTTCTGCCGATTCACGCCAGGTCTATCGCGGGATGGACCTGGGGACGGGGAAGGACCTCGATGAATACGGTGCGGTGCCGTATCACCTGATCGATATCGCTGAGCCGGGGGAGGAATACAACCTGTTTCGTTTTCAGTGCGATTGTTTCAACGTGATCGAGGAGATTCAGGGGCGTGGCCGGTTGCCGTTGATCTGCGGTGGCACCGGCATGTATCTGGATGCGGTCCTGCGCGGTTACCGCCTGGTCGAGGTGCCGGAGGATCCGCAGTTCCGCGCCGATATCGAGGCTTTGAGCAATGAAGAATTGCGCGTCAGGCTGATTGCCCTGAAGCCGGAACAGCACAACAAGACCAATCTCGATGAGCGGGAGCGGATTGTCCGTGCGCTCGAGATCGCCATCGGGGAGCAGGCTGCTGCTGCCTGTTTGCCGCCGCTGCTGGAAATTGTTCCTCTGATTTTCGGATTGCGCTGGCCGCGTGAGACCCTCAGACAGCGGATCGCCCTGCGCCTGCGGCAGCGTTTCGATGTCGGAATGATTGCCGAAGTGCAGGGGCTCTATAACGCCGGAGTAGGTTGGGAGCAGATCGAATTTTACGGCCTGGAATACCGCCTGATCGCTCAGCATTTGCAGGGGCAGCTGAGCTTCAATGATCTCTACCAGAAGCTGTTGACTGAGATCTGCAGGTTCGCCAAACGCCAGGAAACCTTTTTCCGGCGCATGGAACGCAACGGGGTAGAGATCCACTGGCTCGACGGCCAGGGAGATGCGTTTGCGGAGATGTGCCGAGTGGTGGAATCGGTGGATTGGTCAATGTCGTTTTAATGTTAAATCATTCGCTAGGGGCACGGCGCGCCGTGCCCCTACGTATATTTGTTATCGGTGAACAGACAACTTGAAAAATACCTCCGCACCCGCGCGGTCAATGGCCCCTGGCGGATTGTCGGCACCAAACGGCAGAATTTCCGCGCCGCTGTTGTCATTCCGGCGCTGGCGGAGCGGGACAGCCTGCCGCAGACCCTGGCTTCTGTGGCGGAGAATCCCGCCGCGTTTCTGCGTGACACCCTGGTCCTGGTCGTTGTCAATAACCGGGTCACTGCCACTCCGGAACAGAAGGAGGAGAATTGCCAGCTTCTTGACTGGCTGGCGAATGATTCTCTGACGGGGCTGAACCTTGCCTGGATCGATGGCGCGTCCAATGGCTATGAGTTGCCGGAGAAGGAAGGGGTCGGGCTGGCGCGCAAGATCGGTTTTGACCTGGCTCTTGACCATCTGGATTGGAACGCCGTCCCCTTTCTTGTCTCGCTCGATGCCGACACTCTTGTCGATAAAAATTACCTTCCCGCACTTTTTAATTACTTCGCCAATACATCCGTCGGGGGAGCGGTACTCCCTTTCCGTCATCGGCAGGCCGCTTCTCCGACGCAGGATGTGGCGATCCGTCATTACGAGCTTTACCTGCGTTCCTACCTGTTTGGTCTGCAGCAGGCCGGTTCCCCCTATGCCTATCACACCATCGGCAGCGCCTTTGCCTGCCGCGCTGGTAACTATGTCGCCGCCGGGGGGATGAACCGGCGCCACGCGGCAGAGGATTTTTACTTTCTCCAGCAGTTGGCCAAGGTCAGCGGCATCACTTTGCTAAGGGGGACGATTGTCCGGCCATCGCCGCGCTTTTCCGCGCGGGTGCCGTTCGGAACCGGGCGGGCGGTGCAGGCGCGGGTTGATACGGGGCAGCAGCTTTACGCTTTTGTTTCCGCGACCGCTTTTCGTGTTCTCGAAGAATGGCTGGCTTTGGTCGCCGGAAACCTGAATCTGTCTGCCGCAGAGCTGGTTGTGGCAGCGGAACAACTCTCTCCACAGTTGAGCCAACTTTTGTCCGAACTCAACTTTGGCCAGGCCTGGGAACGAATGCAGGAGAACCATCACAGGAAAGATCGTCGGTTGGCGGCTTTTCACCACTGGTTCGATGCCCTGCGCAGTCGTCAGTTGCTGACCCGGATCGAGGGGTGTGGGGGAAGAGAAGAAGCGTTGGTTGCAGAATTGCTGGAGTGGGGAGGCTATTCTGGGGTGACTGCCACTGCGGAGCAGTTGACTCTGTTGGAACGACTGCAGGGGGTCGAGTGATGCTCTTTATTCGGCAGCATGGGGAAAGCCGTTGCCGTCGATCTGCCAGTCGGCGAAGGCGAACATGTAAGGATGGCTCTGACCGCTGAAATGCCACTGGTTGCGGTGATTGAAGCGGATGGTCCGACTCATGGTGGCAAAATCGAGTTGCCAGCCATCGGCAGAATGTTTGAGATAATAGGGGGAGGCTTGGCGGTCGGCGACCGGGAAGCGGATGACGGCCAACTCTCCCTGAATAATGACCTCGGCAGCGGGCAGGGCCTGTTCCAGAACCTTCAGGGCGTTCTGCTGCTGGGCGTCCGTTACCAGCCAGTTGCAGAAAAATGCGCGTGTTTCCGGGGTATAGATCCCCAGCTCGGGGCTCTTTTCCCGGGCAGCGAGGCTGTCGCGGTAGCGTTCAAGGGTTGCCAGCGGGCTGCTCTGCGCCGGATAGTTCTCGGCTGCTCTCGCCTTTTGTTGTTTTTCGGCCGGTGCCCCTGAAATATCGATACGTGCTCCCGCGCCGCCGCTGAGGTGGCCGGCGGTTGCCCCTTCTGTTTCGCAGCCTCCCTCCTGATCCATCAGTCGTGCGACCAGTAGCTCGGTCAGCGCTTCAATCCCCTGGCCGATCCGTCCCTGTTGAAAGAAGGGGAGCATCTGGTCATATTCCAGTCCGGCAACAAAGCCATCCGTGAAGATGTGTTCCAGATCGTAGCCGACCTCGATCCGTGCCTGTTGCGCCTGTGGGTCGATGACGAGGAGCAGGCCGCGGGCGCTGCCGGTAGTGATGCCGAGAGAGCGCTGCTCAAAGATGTTCAGGGCGGTCTGGTCCAGATCCCGGGCCGGATTTTCGAGGGTGACGACGAAGAGATGGACCTTGTGTTCGAGCAGCAGGAGCTGTTGGAATTCGCAGAGACGCTTGATCTGGGGTACGGAAAGAAGATGCCCCATGTCCTGGATAAACTCCGGCCGTGACGGCTCACGGGAACAGCCACCGAGGAGAGCGATCAGCAGAAAGAGATACATCAGAAGGCGCAGCATAGACTCACTCTGGGGCTAACAACAGAACGCCCGGCGGTCCGGAACCCGCCGGGCGTTTTCATGTTACTCCGTGATGCCGTTTTGACGACAGTTTTTTTATACAACCTGCTCCATCCCCCAGATCCCGCAGGGACACATCCCGGCGCAGATGCCGCAGCCGATGCAGAAGCGGTCGTCCGAGATGTATTCGAAGCTGCCGTCCTCTTTGTCTTCGCGCCGGATGGCGCCTTCCGGGCAGGCCTCGAGACACATGCTGCAGTCGCGGCAGGTGCCGCAGGAGAGACAGCGGTTGGTCTCCTTGGTCGGATCGACCAGGGTGAAGCGGCTGCGGTTGTTCGGGCGGAACAGTTCCTTGGTCAGGCAGCCCTGGGAGATGACCGGCGGCTTGACCTTGGCCACCAGTTCCTCGCCGGCCAGGTAGCTGTCGATATATTCTGCCGCTTCGCGGCCATGACCGATGGCGTGGGTCAGCAACCCTTGCTGCAGGGTATCGCCGATGGCAAAAACGCCGGGAGCGTTCTTGATCTGACCGCAGGCATCGACATCGGCCATGCCACGCTCATCGAGCCATTCGCGCGGTACGTAGCCGAGATCGGGGCGTTCACCGACGGCGATGATGATCGTATCCGCCTCGATCAGGCGGCCGTCCTTGGTGTGCAGCCCTTCCGCGCTGATCTTCTCGGTAAAGACCGGCCACTCGATTTTGCCGCCGAGCTTCTCGAAGTGGTCGATCTCCTTCTTGAAAGCGGCCGGGCGTTGAATGTCGATGGCGGTCACCTGCTTGGCGCCCATGGCATAGGCCCCGAGGCAGACATCCATACCGGCGTTGCCGGCGCCGATGACGACGACCCGCTCACCCACGGTCGGATTGGCGCCGTTGTTGACATCCTTGAGGAAGTCGAGCCCCTTGACCAGGCGTTCGTGACCGGGGAAGGGGATGACAACCGGGGTATGGGCGCCGCTGGCGATGATGATGGCGTCAAATTGCTGTTGAATCTCGGCGAACAGCTGCTTGTCGACCGGGGTGTTGGTTCTGATGTCAACTCCGAGTTTTTTCACTCGCTCGATTTCGCTGCCGAGGGCCTCGGCCGGCAGGCGATCGGTCGGAATGACCTGGCGCAGCTTGCCGCCGACTTCCTTATCCGCTTCGAAAATGGTGGCCGCATGTCCGGCGAGGCGCAGGTGCCAGGCGGCCGACATGCCGCCGGGGCCGCCACCGATCACGGCGACTCTCTTGCCACTCTCCGCCTTGGGAGTGGGGGATTCGGCATCCAGCGAGAGTTTGCCGAGCTGGGGCATGGAGACCGGCAGGTCGATGAACTGCCGGGTGCAGGCGTCCATGCAGGGGTTGGGGCAGACTTCACCGCAGACGCTCCCGGGGAAGGGGGAGTACTTGAGGACCAGTTCGATTGCTTCCTTGAATTTTCCCTGGCGCAGCAGGTTGATGCGGTCCTGGGTCGGAATCGATGAGGGACAGGCATACTCGCAGGGGGCGCAGAAGGCCTTGTTCTGCCAGTGGGGAATTTTCAGTCGATTGTCGCCGGTCGCGACGAGCCCGGCGATGGAATCGTAATCATCGGCAATCAGATCGCCGAAGATACCGTTGTCGGGCACCCATTTGTTGAGCCGAAACTCACGCATGGTCGGGCGCATGCTGTGCCACTTGCGCCGCTCCTCGTAGGTCTTGGCGGTGATTTTTTTCCACTGGCTGAAGTCGGTCAGGCTGTCCAGATGCCGGGCACGGTCGATCTTCTCCAGGAAGAGCGGTAGCCCTGTACTCAGGAAGGCGATATCCTCTTCGTTCAGGTTGAGTTGCCAGACTTCATCGGGCAGATTTTTGACCGGTCCGCGAACATAGATGGTGCCGCCGACCATTCCCATGCAGCTGCGGTCGCCGAGGACTGAATCGTAACCGTCGCAATCGATGCCGCAGATGATTGCGGTGCCCCCCCCCATGAATTCGAAGGAGAAGGAGCCGGTATTCTTGAGGACCCAGAGCTCCGGTGACGGGAACGCCGGGTCATGCTTCATCAGCGAGCCGGAGCGGGTGCCGACCCGGCCGGCGACGTAGATTTTGCCGCTGGCCGCGCAGTGGGCCGTGGTGTCGCCGCTGTCCCCCTTGATGACCAGTTCGGCACCGGCGTTAAGCCAGCCGGCGTCGGCAGGAGCCGGGCCGTTGACGACGATCTTCGTCCCTTCGAGGCCGAAGGAGACGACCCGCTGGCCGGGGTTCTTGACGCTGAATTTCAGCGGGGTGCCGTCTCCGGTCCACAGGGGGCCGCCGATGTCGTGATGGCCGCTGGAGAGGACTTCAAATTCCGTTTCCCCCTGTTCAAGTGCCGCGTAAATCTGCTGCAGCAGCTCCTGGGTCGAAATCCGGTTGTTGCTATCATTGAAACCATTGATTTTAGCAGGCATAAAAAGCTCCTAAAGGTCAAAGGATAAAGGCAAAAGGATAAAGGTGTCGGCAGTAAAGCGTTCTCCTTTCTCCTTTCTCCTTTGTCCTGCCCTTAACATACGTGTTGAATCTGCAGGCGATCAGCGACGGCGCGATCCGTCGCTACCAGCGCATCCGCCCGGCCGACCGGGAGGGACGAGTTGCCGATGGGCGCCATCAACTTCTTGATCTCCTGATCCATGGCCAGGAAGTAGTTGACGATATTCTGCGCCGCCTTGTCCGGGTCGAGACGGTGGGCCAGTTGCGGCTCCTGGGTTGTGATTCCCGCCGGGCAGAGACCGGTGTTGCAGGCGTTACAGCGCCCCAGGTCGTTGCCGATACAGCCGGCCATCTGCAGGATCAGTTTGCCGGTAAAGACACCGTTGGCGCCGAGGCAGATCATCTTGAAGGCATCCGCCGCGAGGTCACCGGTTTTGCCGAGACCGCCGGCGGCCCAGAGCGGAATCTGCCCCTGGCGTCCCTGGGTGACGGCGGCCAGGTAACAGTCGCGCAGCTTGCTGACGATCGGGTGGCCGGTGTGGTCGAGGCTGACCTCGTGGGCTGCGCCGGTGCCGCCGTCGATGCCGTCGAGGAAGAAGCCGCCGACGATGTTATAGGGGTCACGCACCAGGTTGTTGAAGACGCTGACGCTGGTTGCCGAGGCGGCGACCTTGATGGCGACCGGGACGCGGAACTTGAAGGCCGCGTTGAAGGAGAGGAACATCTTCTGCACGCTCTCCTCGATCGAGTACAGCCCCTGGTGGTTCGGCGGGCTGAGGAGGTCGGCCTTGGGGACGCCGCGGATCGCCTGGATATGTTTGGCGACTTTCTGGGCCATGAGCAGGCCGCCGTCGCCCGGCTTGGCGCCCTGGCCGATTTTGATCAGGACCCCGGCCGGGTCTTCGACCATATGCGGCATGGCGTTGACGATCCGGTTCCAGCCGAAGTGGCCGGAGGCGATCTGCAGGATCGTGTATTTCAGGTACTTCGATTTCAGCAGGCGCACCGGGACGCCCCCCTCGCCGGAACACATCCGCACTGGCAGGCCGCATTCCTCGTTGAGGTAGGCGGTCGCCATGGCCACCGCTTCCCACATCCGCCAGGAGAGGGCGCCGATCGACATGTCGCCGATGATCACCGGGTAGATCCAGTTGACCGGCGGCGTCTTCTCTTTGGTCTCCAGGCTGTTGTCCAGGGTCGCCGAGTAAGGGAGCTTCTTCGGCGGCAGGATGCGGCCGAAGGGCGCCAGCAGGTCGAAGGTATGGCGCTGGGCATCAAGGCTCGGGTCGGTCATCTGTGAGATGCGGCCGACGCGGATGGTGTCCAGGGTCCGGGTGCTCCCTTCGAGATTCTTGCGCCCGCCACGCTTGATCGAGTCGCCCCCCAGGCAGCGGGTGACGATCGGGTGGCGGGTGTCGGGATTGCGCACCGGTTTGATGGCGTCGTTGGGACAGACCTTCTCGCACATGCCGCAACCGCGGCAGTAGTCGCGGATCGAGTTGACCTGGTGGATGACCGGGACGGCACTGAAGCGGGCCTGCGGCTCGGGAAAATCCCCTTCCGAAAAAACCATGCGCCGGCGTTCGACCTTGGGTTTGATGGCCCGGAACGAACAGGTGGCGACACAGGAGCCGCACATGGTGCAGCGGCTGGCGTCATAGGCGATCTTCCACGGCAGGTCGTTGACGGTAATATCGTTGAGCTTTACTGTTTCCATCTTTGCACCTCCAGATCGTCGGTGACGACTATGGTCTCACGTTCATTCGGGTAGATGTCGTCTTCCCAGTTGCGCTCGGGGAGGATTTCGTTGATGCCGCAGACCTCCGAGGTGATGACGACGGTCCGCTCGTCGCGGCCGATGACAACCGGCCGCAGCTTCTTGGCGTCGCAGCAGGTGAACAGAGTGTTGTCGGGGAGCATGCCGATAATCGTGTTGGGGCCGTTGATCTCCAGGTGCGCCAGTGACTGGCGGATGGCCAGCAACTGCTTCTGGTCGTCGCGCTTTTCGATCTCTTCGAACGGCAGCGGAGTGACGACGTGCTTGTAGTAATTGAGCGGCCAGCCGAGCTCGCGATGAACGTAGTGCAGGGTATAGAGGAAGCACTGTGAATCGGACTCGAAGCCGATATAGCCGCGATGCAGGCGCTGCTGGAACTCCTTGTTTTTCAGGTAGAAGGTGTTTTCACCATTGGCCAGCGCGGTGTAGCCCTGCAGGTGGAACGGGTGCGCGGCATAGCGGACGATATCGTAGTTGGTGTTCTGCCGGCACTGGGCGGTGATTACCTTGGCGGTGAAACGACTGTCCGCCTCCCAGAGGTTGAAGTAGGTGCCGATGTCGTGCGGGTCGCCGATCTCCTTGAGGGTGATGACGTCGGGCCAGAAGGAATAGACGAACCCTTCTTCGTCTTCTTCCAAGGCGGCACGCAGCTTCAACCGGGTGTTGAGCAGCAGCTCTTCCCGTTCCTTGCGGCGGGCATTTTCATATTGCGGCGGATAGTTGAAGGTCTCGAAGACGTAGTGGGGCATCGCGTTGATGTCGAGGCCGGGCCAGTCATTGACCTCGGGCGACCACTGAAGAATGCGGCGGAAGCCGATCTCGTGGAGGATGTTCTCCGCGATTTTTATCCCTTTGTCGGTGCAGGCCATCGACAGGGTCGGCAGGTGCTTGTAAGACTCGAAGATGCCGCCCAGGTTCTGCATGACCATGGCAAAGCCGGAGTTGTCATGCCCCTTTTGCTGGGACTGCATCAAACGCAAGGCTCTGCTCGGATGGACGTAATCCAGGCTTTTGATCGCGCCGATACGACACATGGTTGATCTCCTTGTATGGCAATTCGTTTGAATGTGGCAGTAAATGTGGGGCTCCGCCGGGCGGAGCGCAAGCCAGCTCATATACGCACTTTCCATGCCAATTGTCAGGAGTGTGTTTAGCGTGAGTAGGAGCCTGTTATTTCAGGCAGATAAATGATTTTTGCGTGCAGGTGTGACAGGGGATGTTCTGCGATTGGCTATATTGAGTAGAGAAGTGAGTAAAGTAAGTACTTTGTGTGGTGTGGCAGGATGAAAAACGGGGGCTGTGCCTGGTGCACAGCCCCCGGCGGGGATGTTTAATTATTTACAGCAGTGTGACCCAGTTGTGCGGATCGGTTTCACGGCCGTACTGGATACCGGTCAACTGGTTGTAGAGCTTCATGGTCAGCTCACCGGGCTGGCCGTCGCCGAGCTGAACACATGTGTCACGGTAGCAGAAGGAGCCGACCGGCGAGATAACGACCGCGGTGCCGGCGCCGAAGGCTTCCTTGAGGCGGCCGTTTTCAGCCCCTTCCATGACTTCGTCGACACTGAGTGCGCGCTCTTCGATCTCGTAGCCCAATTCCTTGACCAGAGTCAGGACTGAGCGCCGGGTGATCCCGTCGAGAACGGTTCCCTTGAGCGGCGAGGTGACGATTTTGCCATCGTAAAGGAAGAGCATGTTCATGCTGCCGACCTCTTCGACATAGCGTTTTTCTTTGGCGTCGAGCCAGAGGACCTGGTCATACCCTTTTTGCGCCGCTTCACGGGCGGCGAAAAGGCTGGCCGCGTAGTTGCCGCCGGTTTTGGCTTCGCCGGTGCCGCCTTCAACGGCGCGGACAAAGTGGTCGGAAATCCAGATCTTGACCGGGGCGACACCCCCCTTGTAGTAAGCGCCGACCGGGCTGAGGATAATGTAGCAGAGGTACTTATGCGACGGCCGGACTCCGAGGACAGGTTCGGTTGCGATCATGGTCGGCCGGATATAGAGGCTGGTCCCCTCGTTTTTCGGAATCCAGCGCTCTTCCAGGCGGACCAGTTCGAGCATCGCGTCCAGAAGGAACTGCTCATCGACCTCCGGCATGCACATCCTGACCGCACTACGATTGAAACGGGCGATGTTGTCCGCCGGGCGGAACATGGCGACCTTGCCGTCCGGGCGACGATAGGCTTTCAGCCCTTCGAAGATCTCCTGGGAATAATGAAGAACCATGGCTGCGGGATCGAGTTCAAAAGGACCGTAGGGCTGAATGCGGGCCGAGTGCCAGCCCTGGCCTTCGTCATATTCCATGACGAACATGCGGTCGGAGAACTGCGTCCCGAAAACCAGGTCGTTTTCATTTTCAATCAGTTTTTTGGGTGCCGAGATGGGCAGAATTTGCAAATCCATGATAAGTCCCCTTGGTGATGAAAAAAGCAAAAACACTAATTATCACAGCGCCGGTTCGGCTGCAACAATATCTCATGCTGGAGCTTGTGAGAGTGACGATTTTACAGTATGGTAGGGCGCACTTCCCGAATGTGGGGAAGGGCAGTTGCGGGCCCGACAGGGGGCGCGAAAGGAGGTACGGCGTGACGACTGTGAAGCTGAAATACGACCGGGAGGTTTTGTCCTGTACTCTGCCTGAGGCACGGGTTGTCGTCGCCGAGCAGCTGCCGGAGGCTCCCGCTGCCGAAGCCCTGGTGCGCCGGGCCATGGCCGAACCGATCGCTACGCCGCCGTTGGCGGAGATCATCAAACCCGGCGAGCGGGTCGCGATTGTCACCTCTGACATTACCCGCTACTCCGGCAGCGAAATTTACCTGCCGATTCTGGTTGATGAGTTGAATCGCTTGGGAGTGCCCGACAAAGATATCGAGGTCATCATCGCCCTGGGAATCCACCGCAAACAGACGGAGGAGGAACACCGCAAGATCGTCGGCCCATTGTATGGGCGGATCGCGGTTTACGACCACGAGTGCGATGATCCCGCGCAGCTCGTTGAGCTGGGAACAACGGCAGGAGGCATCCCGGTGCAGATCTTCCGTCGCGTGGTTGAGGCCGAACGGGTGATCGTTACCGGAACCGTGGGTTTCCATTACTTCGCCGGCTTCGGCGGCGGACGCAAGGGGTTGGTCCCCGGGGTCGCCAGCCGGGCAACCTGCATGGCCAGCCACTTTGCCGTCTTCAACCCGCCCGAGATCGGCGGTAAACATCCGCTGGCGGTCACCGGGGTGCTCGATGGCAACCCCGTTCATCGCAACCTGCTGCAGGCGGCGCGTATGGTTGAGCCCGATTTCCTGCTCAATACCGTGCTCGCGCCGACCAAGGAGATCCTCGGCGTTTTCTGCGGCGATCTGGAGCAGGCGCACCTGGCCGGTTGCGACATGGTGCGTGAGCTGTTCGAGGTCAAGCTTGAAGAGCCGGTTGATCTGGCGGTTGTCTCCTGCGGCGGTTACCCGAAGGACATCAACTTTATCCAGGCCCAGAAGGCGCTCGATTACGGTTGCCGGGCGGTCAGGGAAGGGGGGGCGATCATCCTTCTTGCCGCCTGCCAGGACGGTTTCGGCTATCCGACCTTTTACGACTGGTTCCGCTATCAGGATCTTGATGAATTTGAACGGGCGTTGCGGGAGGATTACCAGATCAATGGCCAGACGGCCCACTCGGTGTTGGCCAAGGCCAGGCGCTTCCGGGTCATCCTGGTCAGCGAGTTCAGTGACGAAGAGACCTGCACCATGGGGATGGAAAAAGCCGCTGACCTCCAGAGCGCGCTCGACCTGGTGCTGCCCGACCTGCCCGCAGGAGCGAAGATCATCGCCATCCCGGACGGCGGCATGGTTCTGCCGACCGTCGTTGGCTGAAATGGAAGAATGTAGACTTTTTTAGTCATTTATTGGATGATGAGTGATTATAAATTCATTGTCTTTTACCACCAAGGTACTAAGGACACTAAGACATTTCGAAGAAATCGAGGCAGTTGCCGAAGGGCAAGCAAAATTGGCTGATTGGTTTCGGATTCAAATTATATAAAGCTTTTCTTTGTGATCTTAGTGCCTTAGTGGTGATACGCTTTTAAGTTTTTCAAAAAGGATAGACAACACATGCTCGATAACAGCACCCTCGCGACCTTGCAGCAGCTCTGCGGCAAGGAGAACGTTCTCACAGACAAGGCCGATCTGATCTGCTATTCCTACGACGCCACCCAGCGCCAGTTCCTTCCCGATGTCGTTGTCCATCCGGCGACCGTGGAAGAGATCAGCCAGATCATGAAGCTGGCCAACGAAAAGGCCATTCCGGTCTTCCCCCGCGGAGCGGGGACCGGTTTTACCGGCGGCAGTGTTCCGGTCAGCGGCGGGATCGTGCTTGGGCTGACACGTTTCGACAAGATCCTCGAAATCGACGAGGACAACCTGGTGGCGACCATCGAACCGGGGGTGGTTACCGAGGAATTCCAGAAGACGGTGGAGAAGGTCGGTCTGTTCTATCCCCCCGATCCGGCGTCACTCAAGGTGTCGACCATGGGCGGCAATGTCGCCGAGTGTGCCGGTGGTCCCCGCTGCGTCAAATACGGGGTGACCAAGGATTACATCCTCGGGCTTGAAATCGTTACGCCGACCGGTGATATTCTGCGGACCGGGGGGCCGACCATGAAGGGGGTTGTCGGTTACGACCTGACCAAGTTGATCTGCGGCAGTGAAGGGACCCTGGCGATCATCACCAAGATCATCGTCAAACTGCTCCCCAAGCCGGCGGCGAAAAAAACCATGCTGGTCATGTTCTCCTCCATCGACGGTGCGGCCCAGGCGGTTTCGGATATCATCCGTGGCAAGATCATTCCGACCACCCTGGAGTTTCTCGATGCCCGGACTCTGGAATGCGTGCGCAACGCTACCGACCTGGATGTGCCGGAGGCGGCGCAGGCTGTACTCCTGATCGAAGTGGATGGCGATCCCGAATTCCTCGACAAGCAGACCGGTCGTATCTCCGACATCGTTCAGCCCCTCGGTGTCGTGGAAACCCGTATCGCGGAGACCCCGGCGGAGAGTGAAGCCCTGTGGCAGATTCGCCGCTCCGTCTCGGCGTCGCTACGGCGGGTTAACCCGAAGAAATATAACGAAGATATCTGTGTGCCGCGCTCCAAGGTGCACGATATGATTCGTAAAATTGACCAGATTTCCGAGAAGTATAACATCCCGATCGTCAACTTCGGCCATGCCGGTGACGGCAATATCCATGTCAATATTATGATCGATGACAAGATCCCCGGTGAAGAGAAGAAGGCGGAAGAGGCGATTGCCGATGTCTTCAAGGGGGCGCTTGAGCTTGGCGGAACCATGAGTGGTGAGCACGGTGTCGGGATCATGAAGGCACCGTTCATTAACCTGGAACTGAAGGATACGGTCGTCGATTACATGAAGACGATCAAGAGGGCTCTTGATCCGAACAACATTCTCAACCCCGGGAAGATTTTCCCGAGCGATAAATAGGAGGCCAGGCTTCAGGCTCCGGGCTTCAGGCCTCAGGTTTATCCTGATTCCTGATTCCTGATTCCTGATTCCTGATTTTGTATGGCTAAATTGAAAAAACTAGAAGATTTTCGCGCTGAGATCGATCAGTGCGTCAAGTGTGGCGCCTGCCGGGCGCATTGCCCTGCCTTTGGTGCGGAGAAGCATGAGGGGCGGGTGGCCCGCGGGAAAGTCGCTCTCGCCGATGCCCTGCTCAAGGGGGATGTCGATCTGGAGGAAAAATTCCTCCTCGACATGTCCCAGTGCCTGCTCTGCGGCAGTTGCTGTGCCCAGTGTCCCAACAAGGTGCACACCGAAGAGATCGTCGCCGCGACCCGGCGCGAGATCGCCAAGCGTAAAGGTTTGTCGACCTTCGGTAAGGGGGTCGGGACGATCCTCAAGCACCAGGGGGTGATGAACACTCTGGCCAAAGCCGGTGGCGCTTTTTCCAAGCTGCTGTTCAAGAAAATCCCCGATCAAAGCGGCCTGCGCCTGCGCTTCCCGGCGCCGTTTATCGCTGCCGATCGAACCCTGCCGCCGATCGCTGCCAAGCCGTTTCGTGAGCGTCATCCCGAGGTTATTCCCGGTGTCGCCGGGCAACCGCGGGTTCTGTTTTTCACCGGTTGCGGGATCAATTATATGTATCCCGATTCGGGGGAGGCGTTACTCAAGGCGCTCAAGTTTCTCGGTGTGACCGTCCTGATTCCGCAGGATCAGGTCTGCTGCGGTTTGCCGGCGGTCTCTGCCGGCGCGGCGGATACGGTCGAGTCGCTGGCGGCAGACAACCTCGCCATGCTGCGTCGCTGCGAGTACGATTATATCGTTACCGCCTGCGCCTCCTGCCATTCCGGCTTGACCCAGATTTATCCGGGTATGGGCGCTGAATTCGATGAATTCAAGGCCAAGGTCAAGGATATCTTCGTTTTCCTGGTTGAACAGGGGTTGCCGGAAAAGCTGGCCGAGCTGCCGAAGGCAGATCAGCCGATCAAGGTGACCTATCATGATCCCTGTCACCTGCGTAATCATGGGATCACCAAGGAACCTCGGGCGATCCTCAAGGCTCTGCCACAGGTCGACTATGTCGAGATGGAGAACGCGGCGAGTTGCTGTGGGCTCGGCGGCACCTACTCGGTTTACCATTACGATACAAGCAAGAAGATCGGGGCCAAGAAAGCAGCTTCCATCGCTGACAGCGGCGCCGACCTGGTGGCGACCGACTGCCCCGGCTGTATCATGCAGCTGCAGGACAGCATCAACCATGGTGGGGGGAAGCAGCGTTCCGTCCACATCCTTGATCTGCTGGCGGACGCCCTGCCGTAACCCGATAGGGCGGTGAGGGGCTCCAGAGGGCGCGATTTGCTGTTAAACTTTCTTTGCGCTCGCTGTCTGCCGTGTTCACGGCGACTGTTGGTGCCATGACCATCTGACCATATCTTCTGGAGTGACCGCATGCCCGAACGGAAACCGGAAACGACCAACAGTTTGCGTCAGCGCCTCCACGAGATTATCTTCGAGGCGGATACCCCTGCCGGCAAGCTGTTCGACGTTGCCCTGATCTTCAGCATCCTTTTCAGTGTCATCATCGTCATGCTCGACAGCGTTGCCTCGCTGCAGCAACGTTACGGCGACCTGTTCTTTTTTCTTGAATGGCTTTTCACCATCCTTTTTACGATCGAGTATTTTCTGCGGCTCAGTTGTATCGGCCGGCCGCTGAAATACGCCGGCAGTTTTTACGGTATCGTCGACCTGCTGTCGATCCTTCCCTCCTATATCAGCCTGCTGCTGCCGGCGGGCAAGTTCTTGCTGGTCATCAGGATTCTGCGTCTGCTGCGGGTTTTCCGGGTTCTCAAGCTGGTACAGTATGTCGGTGAATCGACCTTTCTGCAGCGCGCCCTCTGGGCCAGCCGCCGCAAAATCGCCGTATTTCTGCTCTCGGTGTTTCTGCTGATGATCATTTTCGGTTCGGTGATGTATATCGTTGAGGGGCCTGAAAATGGATTCAGCAGCATCCCACGCTCGATCTACTGGGCGATCGTGACCATGTCGACCGTCGGTTACGGAGATATCTCGCCGAAGACCGGCCTGGGGCAGGCGATCGCATCGCTGGTAATGATTCTCGGTTACGGCATTATCGCCATTCCGACGGGGATCGTGACCTCGGAACTGACCTTCACCAAGGCGGTCAGCACCCAGGCTTGTCCGGAATGCGGCGGGGAAGGGCATGATGTCGAAGCGAAACATTGCAAGTTTTGCGGGGCGGTGTTGAATCGGGAGTGAAGGTTTTTTTACCACTAAGGCACTAAGGACACTAAGTAAGCTAAAACAGGGTTAAAGACTTTAAAACCAAGAACAATTTTTAGTTTTGATTTTCTTAGTGAGCTTAGTGCCTTAGTGGTGAGAGATCTATCGAAGTTTATTCCGGAATCTGTTCTAACTCTTCCCAACGCAGGAAGGCCGCTTCCAATTCCTCTTCAACGGCAGCGAGACGTGCTTTCAGGGTATTGATCCGTTCCCCCTGGTCGGTTTTATAAAGCTCGGGGTCGGCGAGCTGGCCGTGAATGTCGTCCTGTTCCTTCTCCAGGGCGTCGATCCGGCAGGGGAGTTCTTCCAGCTCCCGTTTCTCCTTGAAGCTGCGTTTGCGTGGCCGTTCCTTCTGCCGTAGCGGCTTTTCCTTTTTTGGTGTCTCGGGTTTGTCGACGGTTTTCTGTGTTGCCAGCCAGTCATCGTAGCCACCGATGACCTCCTCGATTTTTCCGTCTCCGCTGAAAACCAGCGAGCTGGTGACGACATTGTTGAGGAAGCTGCGGTCGTGACTGACAAGCAGGACCGTCCCCTTGAAGTCGAGCAGCAGCTCTTCGAGCAGATCGAGGGTTTCCATGTCGAGATCGTTGGTCGGCTCATCGAGGATGAGCACATTGGCCGGATTCAGGAACAGGCGGGCCAGCAGCAACCGGTTCTTTTCCCCGCCTGAGAGCACTCTGACCGGTGTCCTGGCACGCTCGGGGGTGAAGAGGAAGTCCTGGAGATAGCCGTAAACATGGCGGGGTTTGCCACCGATGATGACCTGGTCGTGTTCGTCGGCGAGGGTGTCCTTGACGCTCTTGTTCTCGTCCAGCTGATCGCGCAGTTGATCGAAATAGGCAATCTGCAGATTGGTTCCCTGGCGCAGGGTGCCGCCGGTCGGTTGTAATTGCCCGGTCAGAATTTTCAGCAGGGTCGATTTGCAGCTGCCGTTCGGGCCGATCAGGCCGATCCGGTCGCCGCGCATGATCCGGGTTGAAAAATCATCGATGATCAGGCGGTCGGGAAAGGTGAAGTTCAATCCTTTCGCTTCCATGACCATCTGTCCGCTGCGCTCGGCTGTCTCCAGCTGGAGTTTGACATTGCCTGTGCGGTCACGACGCTGACGCCTTTCGTCCCGCATCTTCATCAGTTCGCGGACTCGACCCATGTTGCGGGTGCGACGCGCCTTGATCCCCTTGCGGATCCAGACTTCTTCTTCGGCGAGCTTTTGGTCGAAACGTGCCCATTCCTTGTCCTCGGCGTTCAGGACGTCCTGGCGGCGTTCCAGAAATGTCTTGTAGTTACAGCGGTAATCCTGCAGCCGGCCGCGGTCGAGCTCAACAATGCGGGTGGCGAGGTTGCCGATGAAGGTGCGGTCGTGGCTGATGAAGACCATTGTCTTTTTCAGCCGCAGCAGGAACCCCTCGAGCCAGTTGATAGCGTTGATGTCGAGATGATTGGTCGGTTCATCGAGCATCAGCAGGTCGGGGTCGAGGATCAGAGCTCCGGCCAGCAGTGCGCGGCGTTTCTGGCCGCCGGAGAGGGTCGCCAGTTCGATCTCCGGATCAAGGTCGAGCTGGCTGGTCGTCTGCTCGATTTTAAGCCTGGCTTCGTGAGGGTCGACACCGTCTGAGATGAGAATTCCGTTAAGCCATGTGGCTAGAGGGCCGCTCCAGGATTCGGGGAATTCCTGGGGGACGTAAGCGCTGCGAATATCCTGATTGCGGATAATTTCGCCGCTGTCGGGCAGGAAGTCGCCGTTAAGCAGGTGAAGCAGAGTTGATTTTCCGGCTCCGTTGCGGCCGAGCAGGCAGATTCGATCTCCCGATTCGATATGCAAGCCGGCATTGTCGAGCAGTTTGGGACCACCGAAGGCGTGGCTGATGTTATTGAGGGACAGTATGTTCATGGTTTGGGGCGCAACCAGCTAAAAGAAAAGGGCAGAATATAGAATTCTGCCCTTGTGATTCTCGGTTATGTCAGCCTAGTGCAGTAATTCGTAGATGACGATCGAAGAACGGCCCTTCTGCATGAAGTTGTCGCGACTGTACATAACGACTTCGATCAGTTCCTGTTCGCCGTCATTGTCGATATCTCCGAGCGCGATGTCGGCAATGTAGCCCCCCTGAGGGACTGTCTGCCAGTTTTCAGCGAGGCCGAATCCGTCCCACTCCATGGCGACAACAGACCCTTCGTTATAAGAGCGGTAACGCTCAAAAGCGCGCAGACCTTTGTTTTTGACGACGAGCATTTCGTCAGGGCTGAGTCGCAGGATTCGCTGCTGAACCATGACCGGTTTGACAAGTTCACGCTGGGTATCATCCGCCGGAAAAAAGAAGACCTCGCTGCCGCCGTAGAAATCAACCGACTGCCAGAGTTGATTGCCGCCCGGACTGTAAACACCCAGTTTGTCGTTGAAATTGATAGTGGCGTAAAGCAGGTCATTATTCAAACCGATAAAGGGGAGAACACTGAACAGGGTGGCTGCGCCCGGCAGAGGAAGGGACTCGCCGCGGATAAGTTGATCCCCGGAGCGGCCTACCCGGAACGATGTTGCCGCCATGGGGGCGTCAATCGGACCGAGAATCTGACCAGCAAGAACCTTGCCTTCATCGAGAAGGTCGATTGTGCGGAAGAACCAGGAGTTGTTACTGATAATTTTTTGATATGCTCCGTCGACAAATTCGACCATGACAGAGCGAACATCTTTGGCTGAGTAGGCACTGATATACAGTTCCGGGGAGCCGTTCCCGTCAAGATCGGCGGTTTCAAGATTGAGAAGTTGAAGCCCCTTGAAATCAACCGTAGCGACTGTTTTGAGCTCACCGTCGACGAGGCGCTGAACCAGCAATTCGTCCTCCATGGCAACGGCGGTCTCCTGTTGACCATCTTTGTCGAAATCGCCAATCGCGACGCCGACCGGATTTCCTTCCATCCGTGGCCCGATCCAGATGTCACTCTCCTGTTGGCGGCGTAGGATGATCCCGGGTGCTTCAAGGCGGCGATCGCGATCACTGAGACCGACGGAGCCGAGCAGGTTGTTGACGGTTTCGTTCAGAGCCGTTCTTATCTGTCCTTTTTCGCCACCCTGGCCAAAACGTTCCTGCTGGTAGGCCGCGCTGTAAGGTGCCGAGATTCTACCATTTGCGTATTGATAGGACTTGATCACGTCACCGGTCGAATCCCTCACCAGTAGCTTTTTTTCGTCAAGGACAAAGGTGAGTTCCGCTGACTGGGCACTGCCGGGAGCAAGCCAGTGGAGGGTTGTCAGTTCAGCCTGCAACTCCTTGCCCAGCGCGGCATCGGTGGCGGCCGACTGGTAGACTGCGGGGACTTTGCTGTAGCGGACAACCCTGTCGCCGGGCAGTGGCTCAATGCTCGTGCCGATCATGCGGGCATAGGAATAACCGGATTTGACACTTGTCACCTGGAGAAAGCCGCGCGGCTGTCCCTGAGGCTCAGCACCACTTTCCAGGGCCGTCAGGGTTTCCGATTCGGCCGGTCCGTAGAGCGCCAGAATGTCTCCTTCCTGCAGGCTGACCGAATCGTCCAGATCGAGCAGGTAGCCGTCATCAACCGGCATGATGATGGTACCGTTGGTCAGGGAAAAATCGCTTACGATCTGAGTCGGCAGTTCGGCCAGGGCCTGGAACGGCAGGCTGAGGGCGAGAAAAACGAGAAGTGTTTTCACTATGTTCATGTGCTTACCTGTGCTAGTGGGAGGGTCCTTGGAATATTTGCCATTTTGTGGAATCCGCATTCTAGCGGTTTTTGCTTGGGATGAAAAGTAAAGAAGCGGTGATTTTTGCGTCGTGCTGACAACTGAAAAAATAAAAAAAGCCCGCTGCCGAGGCAGCGGGCTTTCAAGGCTATACGCCTATCAGATTCTGATTCGTAAGAATTAGAAGCTGACGGTCAGGCGGGCAGCATAAGTGGTGTTGGCATCAGCGCTGTCCCACTCACACTTGCCGTCTGCATCGCTGTAGGAAGCAGCCACGTCGATGGTGGTGTTCGGAGCGAAGTTGTAACGTGCGGAAGCGGCATAGGTCCAGATGTTGTCCAGGTTGGTCTTGCCACTGTCTTCCGGCTGTACGTAAGCGATGTGAGCATGCAGAGCGATATCGTTGCTGACTTTGAAGTCAACATAGGGCTGGATGCCGACAACACCAGCGTCGTCGCCGGAGGGATCGAAGGTGTCAGCGCCGGAAGCGCTGTAGACGGTGTACAGGGTGCCCATGAAGCCCCAGTTTTCCGGCGAGAAGTCGTTGGCAGCAACGTCAACAAGCTGGATTTCGTCATCGTCAGAACCCATGGCGTAGGTGAAGATAGCACCCAGGGTAGCGGTTTCGGAAACACCGAAGGAGCCGTTCAGGTAGACGTTGAAGCCTTCTGCGTCAGCAGTGCCGGTTTCGTAGTCGTAGGAGTCGCCAGCGCTCGGACGGAAGTTGCCGTCGAAAGTTGCCCATGCTTCAGTCCAGGCAACGTCGCCGCTCATGTAGTCGATTTCGTAGGCCAGTTTGGCAGCGCCGAAGTCGAAGTCGCCAGCCAGACCGACGAACCAGATATCTTCAACAGTGTAGCCTTCCCAGTCGTACTCTACGTCGTACTCAGCTGTGAAGTCGTCAGCCTCCCAGTTCCACCAGTTGAAATCGTCGAAGTAAACTGCGTCAACGATCCAACCGATGTCTTCACCGTAAACCGGCATCGGGTTGTTGTCGCTCATGTTGTTGACATAACCAACGGCCAGGCTGGCGTTGTAGTTGTCGCCGCTGTGGCCGAGGGTTACCATGTACATGTCGGTGTCGTCAGCAACGGTAGCGCTGCCTTCTTCGAGCTTAGCATAGGCCAGGGTCAGGTTAGCAGGCTTGTAGGTCAGGGCGATGCTGAGGTCGGTGGTGCGGTCCATCAGGATGGCGTTGCCGAAGCCGAGGCCATACTGACCAGCTTTGAGAGCGAAGTCGCCCTTGTCGATGGTGACATAAGCGTGGTCGAGGTCGAACTCGTTAACGCCGTCGTTAGCGCCTTCCGGCAGGTTGCCTTCGCCGATGTCGGCACGCAGGTTAACAGCTACGCCTTCAGCAACAGCGATCTTGGCGCCGAGGCGCAGACGCTGATAGAAGTACTCCTGAGAGTCGTTGCCGCTGTCGCTATAGTCGGCATTGTCTTTCAGGAATGCACGCAGGGTGTAGTACCCGCTCAGGCTCAGACGGTCGTCGGCAAAAGAAACTGCCGGAGCGACGAAGCCCGCGATCACCAGCAGGGTGATCAGAACTTTCACAAATTTGCTCATCTTCGTTACCTCCTTAAGGTAAGTTAGGTGTTGCCGGACCCATTCCGGCGTTGAGAAACATCATGTGTGATTTTTTGTTTTCTTTGCAGTTTGTATTGATATCAGGGATTTGTCTTGATTGCATAGCAGTACAAAGCAGCTTTACTGTATAGCTTTTTATCCGGTTTTTTTCAAGTATGAAATTCCCTTGTTGCCGAATGTGTCAGCAAAACGACAAATACCAATATGCACGAAGTGAGCCAATGGGGACGGGGCTCTTCATTTCTTTAACTGGCTGATTTCCTGCGGT